>CAOJZE010000163.1 GCA_948466095.1 uncultured Clostridium sp. | reverse complement strand
TGCTTTTGTTTTATCTATAATGGTGGATTCTACTATTATTGTGACAGCTCACAAAATTACTAAAAAAGATGCACTAGAAAGAGTTATTAAAAATATACAAAATGTTGGAGGAAAAATAACAGGGGTAGTAATCAATAAAATGCCAATATCAGGGAAAAAATATGAAGAAAAATATTATTATTATGGTGATAAGACAGAAAAAGAGGAGAAAAATTTAATAACAATTGCAAGAGAGACACCAAAAAAACAGATAGAGGACTTGACCACAACGAGCAATATAGAGACATCCAATACAACAAAACCTAAAACCACAGAAGATATTTTAAAACAAATGAATGAATATTTAGATAAAGACAAGTTCAAAAAGGGAGAAGAAAATGATTGACTTTCACACACATATATTACCCAATATAGATGATGGAGCCAGGAATATTGACGAAACCATTCATTTAATACAAGAAGCACAAAAAGCTGGATTTGAAGCTATTATATCAACCTCTCATTATATGGAGGGATATTATGAGACAAATGTACCAGAACGTGAAATGTGGGTTAATGTGATATATCAAAAACTGCAAGAAGAAAATCTTAATATGAAATTATATTTAGGAAATGAAATTTATTTGTCAGAAGATATTATTTCATTATTAGAAGAAGGAAAAGCCTCTACTATTAATGACACAAGTTATGTACTGTTTGAGATGCCATTGAATATAGAGCCTTTAAATTTATATCATGTTGTACATGATATGCTACAATATAAGCTAGTTCCTATACTAGCACATCCAGAAAGATATACTTTTGTACAAGAGGAGCCAGAATTAATTTATGATTTAATCGAACAGGGGGTATTCATGCAAGCTAATTATGGTAGCATCATTGGATATTATGGACCAAAAGCACAAATCATAGTAAAAAAATTTTTGGAAAATAATATGGTGCATTTTTTAGGAAGTGATGTACATAGACCGAATACGATTTATCCTAGAATGCCACAAATATTAAACAAATTAATGCAAATTATTAGCAAAGAAAAACTAGAACAATTAACCACTACTAATCCTAAGTTGGTATTACAAAATAAAAGAATAGAATGGGAGAAACCGAATAAAATAGAATTAACACTAAAAGAAAAAATAATGATGAAATGGAAAAAATCATAGGCACATCTTAAAATTTGCTAATGAAAGGAAGTAAAAGCATGAGAAAATATTTTGGGACAGATGGGATTAGAAGAATAGCTAATACAGAATTAACACCAGAATTAGTATATAAAGTAGCGAAAGCAGGAGCATATGTATTAGCCAAACATACTGACCATACACCAACCATTCTAATAGGGAGAGATACTCGTATATCAGGAACTCTTATTGAAAGTGCAATGGTGGCAGGATTTTTAAGTTATGGAGCAAATGTCAAATTATTAGGAGTCATGCCAACACCAGCAGTGGCTTATTTGACCAGAAAATTAAATGCAGATGCGAGTGTCGTTATTTCTGCATCTCACAATACTTACGAATTTAATGGAATCAAATATTTTAGTAATAAAGGAATGAAAATTTCAGATGAATTAGAACAAGAAATAGAAGAAATTATGGATTCTGGGAAGCTAGGAGAACTAACAGCTGTGAACGAGAAAATTGGTGTTTCCGAATATGCTTTAGATTTAATGGAAGAATACATATATTTTTTTAGAAAATGTTTTGATGATGTGATGGAAAACAATAAAAGAGAAGATTTTATTGTTGGAATTGATACAGCCAATGGAGCTACCTCTGTTGTAGCAGAAAAGGTATTTAAAGCATTAGGAATAAAATATAAAATGATAAACAATCAACCAAATGGAATTAATATTAATGAGAACTGTGGTTCTACTCATTTAGAAGGACTTAGAAAAATGGTGTTAGAAGAAAAATTAAGTCTGGGTATTGCCTATGATGGAGATGGTGATAGATGTTTAGCCATTGATGAAAAAGGAAATGAAATAGATGGAGATAAATTGTTAGCTATTATTTCTAACAATATGAAAGAAAAGGGACAATTAAACGAAGATACTATAGTTGCTACTGTTATGAGTAATCTGGGACTTAATAAATATGCGAAAGATAATAAATTACAATTATTACAAACTAACGTGGGTGACCGTTATGTTTTAGAAGAAATGCTAAAAGAAGGATTTAATTTAGGAGGAGAACAATCAGGTCATATCATTTTATTAGATTATAATCCAACAGGAGATGGAATATTAACTTCTTTAATGTTAATCAAAGCAATTTTAGAAACAAAGAAAAACGCCTCTGAATTAGGAGATATGGTAAAGATATATCCACAAATATTGATTAATGCAAAAGTTGATAGTAATAAAAAATATGATTATGATAAAGATATAGCGATAAAACAAGCCATTGAACGATTAGAGAAGGAATTTGCAGGAAATGGAAGGGTTCTGATTAGACCATCCGGAACAGAACCATTGGTAAGAGTTATGATAGAGGGGGAAAATCAAGAGTACATAACAAAAAAAGCACAAGAATTAGTAGATTTAATAGAAGAAAAATTAAAATAAATATCAACATTATTACAATAAAGTTTATTATATTTTTGAAGTGACAATTCGGGGGGACCAACAAATTATAGACTGTTACAAAATTTCTTGAAAATTTTGTATACAGTGTATTATGCAGTGGGGAGTCA
>CAOJZE010000162.1 GCA_948466095.1 uncultured Clostridium sp. | reverse complement strand
CGAAGAATTAGATAAACCAAGAATGTTAGTAGAAGACATACAAGACATCATAGAAGAAAAGTTGATGGAATTTGACAAATATTCATTAGCCAAAAAATACATTACCTATCGTTATACAAGAGAATTAGTCAGAAAAGCCAATACAACTGACCAATCCATCAAAGAATTAATTGAAGGGGAAAGTGAATATTGGAACAATGAAAATTCCAATAAAAATGCCAAAGTAGTTACCACACAAAGAGATTATTTAGCAGGAATTACCAGTACCGATATTACCAGAAGATTTTTATTATCAGAAGATATAGTTAAAGCACATGATGAGGGAATTATCCATTTTCATGATGCCGACTATTTTGCACAAAATGCTTTACACAACTGTGAATTAATCAATTTAGATGACATGTTACAAAATGGAACCATTATCAATGGTGTTATGATAGAAAAGCCACATCGATTTGCTACAGCAGCAACGATTGCAACACAAATTATATTAGCGGTAACTAGCTCTAGTTATGGTGGAGCAACCGTAACATTAAGCCATTTAGCTCCTTTTGTAAGAGATAGTTTCAATAAATACAAGAAAAGATATGAAGAAAGAGGATTCGACAAAAAGACTTGTGAAAAATATGCCAAACAAGATATTAAAAGAGAAATCGCAGATGGGGTACAAACTTTTAATTATCAAGTCAATTCTATGACAAATACCAATGGACAAGCACCATTCTTATCTGTTTGTATGTATTTAGGAGAAACGGAAGAATATAAAGAAGAATTAGCTATGATAATTGAAGAATTCTTAAATCAGAGAATTATAGGCTTCAAAAACGAAAAAGGTGTTTATGTAACACCAGCTTTCCCAAAACTTCTTTATGTCTTGGAAGAGGATAATATAAAAGAGGGGAGCAAATATTGGTATTTAACAGAGTTAGCAGCAAAATGTACAGCCAAAAGAATGGTACCAGATTATATTTCTGAAAAGAAAATGAAGGAACTAAAAATTGATAAAGACGGTAAAGGAAATTGTTATCCTTGTATGGGATGTCGTTCTTTCTTGACACCTTGGACAACAGAAGGAAATCCTTCGAAAGCGAAAAACTATAAAGAGGGAGAATCCAAATATTATGGAAGATTTAATCAAGGCGTTGTTACGATTAATTTAGTAGATGTTGCCTTATCTTCTGACCGAGATTTAGATACTTTCTGGAAAATCTATGAGGAAAGATTAGAATTATGTCATAAAGCATTACAAGCAAGACATCAAAGACTAGCAAAAGCAACGAGCGATATTGCCCCAATCTTATGGCAGCATGGAGCTTTAGCAAGATTAGAAAAAGGAGAGAGCATTCATAAATTATTACATGATGGCTATTCAACCATTTCTCTAGGATATGCTGGTTTGTATGAATGTGTTAAATATATGACAGGTCATAGTCATACCGATAATGGCGAAGGAAAAGAGTTTGGTCTACAAGTAATGCAAAAAATGAATGACAAGTGTAAAGAGTGGAAAGAAAAAGAGAATATGGATTATAGTGTTTATGGAACACCAATTGAGTCTACTACTTATAAATTTGCTAAATGCTTGAAGGAGAGATTCGGTGTCATAAAAGACATTACGGATAAAGATTATATTACCAATTCTTACCATGTACCAGTGTTTGAAGAAATTGATGCCTTCTCTAAATTGAAACTAGAAAGCGAATTCCAACAATTGAGTCCAGGTGGCGCGATTTCCTATATTGAAACACCAAATCTACAAAATAATATAGAATCTGTTTTACAGGTAATTCGTTTTATTTATGATAATATCATGTATGCCGAGTTGAATACAAAGTCTGATTATTGCCAAGAGTGCGGTTTTGATGGCGAGATTTTGATTGATGATGATTTACAATGGTATTGAACAAATTGAGGTGAGGGTAATGACACTTTGAATGTAGCAAGGAGAACTTGTGGCTATATCGGAAGTAATTTTTGGAATAAGGGTAGAACGCAGGAAATTAAGGAGAGAGTGCTTCATATTGATAATAAAGATGATGAATAAATGATTCGCTTTTTTCAAATTTATTATTGTTTAATAATGTATGAAGGGAAAGAATGAAATGAGATATAATAAGATTAGAAAGATGGATATTTCCAATGGACCAGGTGTAAGGGTGTCGATTTTTATGCAAGGTTGTACGTTTCATTGCGAAAAGTGTTTTAATCCAGAGACACATGATTTTAATGGTGGTAAGGAATTTACAGAGGATACCATTAAAAGAGTGTTAGAATTATGTGATAATGAAAATATAGAAGGGTTGTCTATTTTGGGGGGAGAACCAATGCATCCTAAAAATATAGAGGCAACTACCAAACTTGCAAAAGCTTTTAAAGAGAAATTTCCCAATAAAACGATATGGTCATGGTCAGGTTTTTTGTTTGATAAGGATTTAAAAGATAAAGAGGTTTTGAAATATATGGATGTTTTAGTGGATGGGCAATATGTGGATGAATTAAGAGACCCTAAGCTTAGGTATTGTGGCTCTTCGAATCAAAGGGTGATTGATGTTCAAAAGAGTTTGCAAGAGAATGAGATTGTTTTAGTAGATTAGATTTCAGACAAGTAGCTAATTGTGAATGGCTACTTGTTTCTATAATATATATTTTTTTTTGTTTCCACATATTTTTAGTCAGATATGTCAATAGTTTTTGATTATGATACCCTAAATGCATAAAATTATCTCTATAAAAT
>CAOJZE010000161.1 GCA_948466095.1 uncultured Clostridium sp. | reverse complement strand
TTTTGAGTTTCTAACTGTGACAAAAAGGGACGCCCCTCTTGTCACACTTTTGCTTTATCAATAATTTGTTTGCATTTAACTACTGTCACATGGTCTGGTATATCAGTTAATACCGTTGCATTTGCTCCCACTTTCACGTAATTTCCTATCTTAATCGGTCCTAACACTTTGGCCCCTGCTCCTATCATAACATGATTTCCAAGGTCTGGGTGTCGTTTATTTTTGTCTTTTCCTGTTCCGCCTAAGGTGCTATTATGATAAATCGTACAATCATTTCCTATGGTTGTTGTTTCACCTATCACAATTCCCATCCCATGGTCAATAAATAATCTTCTTCCTATTTTAGCTCCTGGATGGATTTCGATTCCCGTAAAAAATCTTCCTATTTGCGAAACAAATCTCGCTAAAAAAAGTAATTTGTGACGATATAAAAAATGGGCTAATCGATGAAATACTAGAATGTGAAAACCCGGATATAGAAGGATGATTTCTAATAAGTTTCTACATGCTGGGTCTTGCTTTTTTATATTTTTTGCATCTTCTTGTAATTCTTTTAAAAATAACATATTTATCACCTTATTATAGGATATGTATGTTATTTCGATTCAGTTATATGGTCAACGCAACTTATCTAAATTCACGATAAACAAAAAACTGAAAAATGTGCCTTGATAACTAGCTTTCTTCCTCTAATACTTCAGTTACGTTTTCAATCGTAGTCATATTTCTTAATAATTCATTCTTTTTAAATCCTCTTTTGTTGTAATGTCCAACAATATGTATGATTTCTCCCTCTTCCTGTAATTCTTCTTTTTTCGCTCTTTTCATTTGCTTAATTTCTACTTGATAAAGACTTAAACATTCTTCGATTTCAGCTAAAACTTTTTTTACATTTTTATGAATCACAATATCTAATTCCAATATATTAAAATGGTCTAATTTGTCTGATATTTTATAGGAATATGATAATATGATATACACAATTAAGGTTGTTAAAATACCACCTAGATAAAAGCCTGCTCCAATACTTAAACCAATACAAGTAACAGATAGCAATCCTGCTGCTGTTGTTAATCCTTTTACATTAAATCCATCTCTTAAAATAGTTCCTGCACCGATAAATCCAATCCCTGATAGTAATTGTGCTGGAATTCTAGATGGGTCAATATCATAAGCTTTTGACATATATTCTCCGCATAGCATGATTAAAACGGAACTAATCCCCACTAATGCATGGGTTCTAAATCCTGCTGGTTTACTCCAAGAAGAACGTTCTAGCCCAATAATTCCTGCTAATACAAAACCTAAAATCAATTTAATAATGGATTGAAACCAAAATGAATTGCATATTTCCCCTATAAACTCCATATTTCTCTCCCTCCTTTGTATTCTTATCTATTAAATGCACCAGTTACAATAATTTTTCTAATTCTTTTATCTTATCACGCAACTCTGCCGCCTTCTCAAACTCCATGCTAGCAGCAAATTGCAACATTTGGTCTGTCAACCCCTCAATCACATCTTGAATATTTTCATTTTTCTCCAATTTATATTCTACGCTAATATCTTCCACTGTTGTCATAGCAATATTTTCACGCACAGATTTCTGAATCGTTTTTGGGGTAATGCCATGTTCTTGATTGTATTGTTCTTGTATGCCTCTTCTTCTATTCGTCTCGGAAATTGCTTTTTCCATGCTTTCTGTTAATTCATCGGCATACATGATGACAGTTCCATCTGTATTTCTGGCAGCACGACCAATGGTCTGGATTAATGACCTTTCCGAACGCAAAAATCCTTCTTTGTCAGCGTCTAAAATTGCTACTAAAGAAACCTCTGGTATATCTAATCCTTCTCTTAATAGATTGATTCCTACTAATACATCAAATTCTCCTAATCGAAGATTGCGAATGATTTCCATTCTTTCCAAGGCTTTGGTTTCTGAATGCATATAGGTTACTTTAACTTCTAAGCTTTTTAAGTATTCGGTTAAATCTTCTGCCATTTTTTTGGTTAGAGTAGTAACTAAAACTCTTTCTTTTCTTTCTACTCGAATTCGTATTTGTTCTAATAAATCATCAATTTGATTCGTAACTGGCTTTACCTCTATTTTAGGGTCTAATAATCCCGTTGGTCTGATAATTTGTTCCACCACATTGTCTTGGCTATGTTCTTTTTCATAATCAGCAGGCGTTGCACTGACAAATATAACTTGGTTTAATCTTTGCTCAAATTCTTCAAATTTTAGTGGCCTATTGTCAAAAGCAGATGGTAGTCGGAATCCATAATTGACAAGAGCTTCTTTCCTTGACTTATCTCCATTATACATAGCTCTAACCTGTGGAATGGTAGCATGTGATTCATCTACCAATAATAAAAAGTCATCTGGAAAATAATCAAATAAGGTATAAGGCGGACTCCCTTCTTCTCTTCCACTGATATGTCTGGAATAATTTTCAATTCCAGAGCAAAAGCCAGTTTCTTTCATCATTTCGATGTCGAAATTGGTTCTTTCTTCTATTCTTTGAGCTTCGATTAGCTTGTTTTGTGATTTGAAATATTTGACTCTTTCCTCCATCTCCTTCTCAATGGTTAGAATGGCTCTTTCCATCTTGTCCTTTGTTGTGACATAGTGAGAAGCGGGCGAAACTAAAATATGTTTTCTGATTCCAATTGGCTTTCCTGTAAGTGGATTGATTTCTGTAATTTTTTCGATTTCATCTCCCCAAAACTCTACACGAACCGCTGATTCAGATTGGTCAGAAGGGTAAATCTCTACAATGTCCCCTTTGGCTCGAAAAGTTCCCCTTTTAAAATCAATTTCATTTCTTGTGTATTGCATAGTTATTAGTTTTTTTAACACCTCATCTCGCGA
>CAOJZE010000160.1 GCA_948466095.1 uncultured Clostridium sp. | reverse complement strand
ATTGTCTGTGATAAATTCTCTATTGTATTTTTCTAAATCCTTTTCTTGTAATGCATATTGTGTTTGTTCCAATTTTAACATTCTATTTAAAAATGTTACTACTTCTTTTTTATCCTCTAATACATCTTTAAATATCTTATCATGTGGATTATTTACCTCTTTGTTATAGTGATAATTTTCTTTTACATCACATAACATAGGGATTTTATCATACTTATTTTTCTGAAAAATCGCTTTATAATATAGGTAATCTTGATAGGTAAATGGTTTTATTTTATTTATTTCTTTCAATTGTACCCCCTTTTTACTCTAATATCAACCTTTATTTTAAGGTAAATAAAGGTTTTGTTTGATTCTTATTGGTAATTTCCTTCTATTATTACACTTTTTCTTTTGTTTTGACCTTTTTTGAAAATTAGATTTTAAAATTTGATTTAACTTTTTTATTTCGAAATAACAGTTATATATTACACTATTTTCCAAGATTTGTCAATTCCTCTAAATTTATTTTATTTTTCCAAACAAATTTAAGTTTCGACTTTTTTTGCAAGTTTCCCTGCTAGGTGGCATTTGGTATTAAAAATAAATAAAAGATTTTGTGTATCTAAGCTTGCAGTTAGAAAATCTTATTGTATAAAATGAGGGATGTTCAAGGCAAATACGAATTCCTATATTTTTCATAAATAATTCGGCTTCCTACATAAAACAAGAAATTCTAAGATTATTTTTTGGCACCCTTCCATCAATAGATGAACTCTTTCCAAAAAACAATCTAAGAATTTCTAATTTTATTTCAGTCACATTCATTATTTATTCTAAATATAGGGATTCGTATTTGAACGTGAAAGAGGCTCATTTTATACAAATAAATTTTCTGCGAAAGCTTAGCTTATCCAAAATCTGTAATGCTTTTTTATAGCAAATGCCACCTAGCAGGGAAACTTGCAAAAAAAGTCGAAACTTAAATCCAAACAAATGGTTGACTTTTTATTTTTTTGTGTTATAATAAGAACAGATATTTGGTAATTAATTGGGAGAACACAAAAATGGAAACAATGGATAAATTAAAAATCTTAGCAGACTCTGCTAAATACGATGCTTCTTGTAGTTCGAGTGGAAGCAATCGAAAAAACAAAAACAATGGAATTGGAAATGGTCATGTGGCTGGTATTTGTCATAGTTGGGGAGCAGATGGAAGATGTATTTCTTTGTTAAAAATACTATTTAGTAACGCTTGTATGTATGATTGCAAATATTGTATCAATCGTTGTACGAATTCTGTCAAAAGAGCAACCTTCACACCACAAGAGGTCGCTGACTTAACCATTAATTTTTATAAAAGAAACTATATTGAAGGACTTTTTCTAAGTTCTGCTGTTGTAAAATCTCCTGATTATACAATGGAATTACTCATACAATCCGTTTCTATCTTGCGAAACGAATATCATTTCAATGGTTACATTCACTGTAAAACCATACCTGGTTGTAGCAAAGAATTAATTGACATTTTAGGAACATTGGTAGATAGACTTAGCATTAATATTGAATTACCTTCTCATGACAGTTTGAAATTATTAGCCCCACAAAAAGAAAAAACTGGAATTTTAGAACCCATGTCTTATGTTTCAAATGGAATTAAACGAAACAAACTAGAAAAAAGTAAATTCAAACCTAGCTTTGTACCAGCTGGGCAAACTACGCAATTAATTGTTGGAGCAACTCCTGAAAGTGACTTGAAAATTTTAAAACTTTCCGAAGGATTATACCAAAAATTAAATTTAAAACGAGTTTACTATTCTGCTTATGTTAGTGTCAACCAAGATAAAAATTTACCCACTTTAGAATCTCCTCCTCTTCTTCGTGAAAATAGATTATACCAAGCAGATTGGTTGCTTCGTTATTATGGTTTTCAAGCCGATGAATTATTAAACGAATCCCATCCTAACTTTAATCATATATTAGACCCTAAATGTGATTGGGCATTGCGAAACCTTGATAAATTCCCGATTGAAATTAATACAGCAGACTACTTTACCCTACTTCGTATTCCCGGTATTGGTGTTATTTCTGCCAAAAAAATCATAAGAGCAAGACGTGAATTCCTATTAGATTTTGAAGCTTTGAAAAAACTTGGTGTGGTAGTAAAGCGTGCTAAATACTTTATTACTTGTAAAGGAAAATATTTTAATAAAGTTTATCAATTCAATCAAAACTTTATTGAAACTAATCTCATGATACAAGAACGAAATGCTTTACCTCTACCACAATTTGAACAGTTATCTATTTTTGATAGCTTACAACCAACAAAGGAGGATAAAATAAAATGTCTAACTGGAAGCTTATAAACAAAACTTACTTATACGATGGCACCTTAGATGGATTTTTGACCCTTGTATTTGATTGTTATGCTAGCAAAACACTACCAGAAAAAATAATAGCAGAAACAGATTATTCTCCTAATTTTTTAGATACTACTATTTCAATTCAGACAAACCCCGAAAAAGCCAAACGCGTTTTTACTGGCATCGAAAAAAATATTGGTTATACAACTCTTTATAATACCTACTATGCCTTTCTTTCAAACGAACCAAACAAAGAAATCTATCTACTAAAATACTTATGTGATGGTTTTGACTATGGTCCTAAAATCAATCATCGACTTACGATTCCGTATGTCTTTGAAATCATGGCGATGAAAAAAAGAGCCTTTGGCGAATGTCATAGATTAAAGGGGTTACTACGCTTTCAAGAGGTTGGCAATAACTTATATTATGCTTCTCTCCATCCAGATAATAATATCATAGAACCCTTAGCCCATCATTTTATTCATCGCTTACCAACTCAAAATTTCATCATACATGATAAAATAAGAAATATTTGCTTACTTTATAATGGAAAAGAATATCAAATA
>CAOJZE010000159.1 GCA_948466095.1 uncultured Clostridium sp. | reverse complement strand
AGATATAATCAAAAAGATTATAATTAAGGTGGTACCGTGAGAAATACAAACTCGCCCTTATACATAGGGGCGAGTTTTTGCGTGTAGATACCAGAAATTTTATGAAAAAAATTCAAAAATAGTAAGGAGAGAAGAAAAACAATGAAAGAGAAATATAATCCAAAAGATTTCGAAGAAAAATTATATAGACACTGGGAGGAGGAAGGTTATTTTAAGCCAAGCATGGACAAAAGCAAAGAAAGCTATTGTATCATGATGCCACCGCCAAATGTAACAGGAAAATTACACATGGGTCATGCCTTAGATGACACCCTGCAAGATATTTTGATTCGTTTTAAAAGAATGCAAGGATATAACACCTTGTGGTTACCAGGTTCAGACCATGCTTCTATTTCAACTGAAATGAAAGTAGTACAAAAACTAAAAGAAGAAGGAAAAAACAAACAGGATTTAGGCAGAGAGAAATTCATTGAAGAAGCTTGGGCATGGACTCATCTTTATGGAGGAACCATTCAAGAACAACAAAGAAAACTAGGATGTTCTTGTGACTGGGAAAGAAGAAGATTTACTTTAGATGAAGGCCTATCAGACGCTGTGTTAGAACAATTTGTAAATTTATATAACAAAGGTCTTATTTATAAGGGAAAAAGAATGGTCAACTGGTGTACCAATTGTAACACCTCTATTTCAGATGCGGAAGTAGAATACAAAGAAGAAAATTCACATCTATGGCATATTCGTTATCAAGTAAAAGGAGAAGATAACTATATAATCGTAGCCACAACAAGACCAGAAACCATGTTAGGTGATACCGCAGTGGCGGTTCATCCAGAAGATGAAAGATACCAAGACCTAGTAGGAAAGACTTGTATATTACCAATTATGAATAAAGAAATTCCAATTATAGCCGATTCTTTTGTCGAAAAAGAATTTGGAACAGGAGCCGTTAAAATCACACCTGCTCATGATATGAACGACTATCAAGCAGGAATAAGACATGATTTGGAAATCATAGAAGTATTTGATGAAAACTTCAAAATGGGAAATCTAGTTCCAGAGTATAAAGGAATGGAATTACTAGAAGCAAGACAAAAAATAGTAGAAAAACTAAAAGAAATAGGAGCTTTGGTGAAAGAAGAAGAATATACCCATAATGTTGGCAAATGTGAAAGATGTAAAAGCACCATTGAACCTAAAATTTCAGAGCAATGGTTTGTCAAAATGAAAGAATTAGCAGAGCCAGCACTGGAAGCAGTTAGAAACGATGACGTGAAATTTGTTCCCAAAAGATATGAAAAAACGTATTTTAACTGGATGGAAAATATCCAAGATTGGTGTATTTCAAGGCAATTATGGTGGGGACATCCAATACCAGCTTATGATTGTCAAGACTGTGGGCATATTCATGTTGCTAAAATCAAACCAGAAATCTGTGAAACATGTGGTTCTCATGCATTAGAGCAAGACCCAGATACACTAGATACTTGGTTTAGCTCTGCTTTGTGGCCTTTTTCAACACTTGGCTGGCCAAACCAAGAAGCAGAAGATTTAAAAACCTTCTATCCAACCAATGTTTTGGTAACTGGTTATGATATTATATTTTTCTGGGTGGCAAGAATGGTGTTTTCAGGACTAGAAGTGATGAAACAAAAGCCATTTAGTGATGTACTAATTCATGGCATTGTACGTGATAGCCAAGGAAGAAAGATGTCAAAAACCTTAGGAAATGGGGTTGACCCAATTGAAGTAATTGACCAATATGGGGCAGACGCTTTGCGTTTTTCTGTGTTGTCTGGAACGACGATGGGAAATGATATTCGCTATATGCCAGAAAAGTTAGAGCAAGCTTCTAATTTTGCCAATAAAATATGGAACGCTGCTAAATTTGTCATCAGTAATATCCCAGATGAGAAAAAAGTAAAAGCTTTTTGTGAGAAAGTGTATGATAAACAAACACATCAATACAAGCCAGGACTATTAACTTTGGAAGATAAATGGATTTTAAACAAGTTGGATAAATTAGTAGCAGAGGTAACAAGAAACATAGAAAATTATGATTTGGGAATTGCCTTAGATAAAATCTATGGTTTTATTTGGAATGAATTTTGCGACTGGTATATTGAAATGGTAAAAACGAGAATTTATAGTGAAGATGAAGCAACCAAAATTGCTGTGAGTGACATATTAAATCATGTACTAAGAATGGTTATGAAATTATTACATCCTTTTATGCCTTTTGTCACTTCTGAAATTTATGCTAATCTAGTGCAATATAGTAACCAAGAATTAATGGTTTCGCATTGGCCAGAAATAAAAGGAGAGTTTGCCTTTGAAAAAGAAGAACAAATCATGGAAAAAATTAAAGAAATCATTGTAGAAATTCGTAATGTAAGAGCAAATAAAAATATCCATCCATCGAAAAAAGCAGATTTGATTTTTGTGACCCATCAATATGAAAATGAAATAAAAGAAGCCAAAGAATTTTTATTAAAGTTAGGATTTGGAAAGAGTATAATGGTACAAAAGGATAAATCAGGAATCTCAGAAGAGGCGATTCAAATTATAACAGATGGGATAGAATTATATATGCCACTAGAGGGACTGATTGATAGAGAGGAAGAAAAAAAGAGACAAGCAGAAGAAAGAACAAGGTTAGAGCAAGAAGTGGCTAGATGTGAAAAAATGCTTTCTAATCCAGGTTTTATCAGCAAAGCACCACAGGCTAAAATTGAAGAGGAAAGGAATAAACTGGAAACCTATAAAGAGATGTTAAAAAAGATAGGTAATTAACGAAATAAATTTGTAGGAGATAACTGGATAAAGAGTTATCTCTTTTATTACATGGAAATGACAAGTTATTTACAATTTGATAACAAGTATTGACTTTTGTAAATTGCATATTATAATAAAGATAAATGAAC
>CAOJZE010000158.1 GCA_948466095.1 uncultured Clostridium sp. | reverse complement strand
TAAATTCTTATAGGAGACCAACTATGAAACTAAAATATGAAATAAAAGAAAATAACCAAAGCCAGAGGATTCATCAAATCTTAACCAATGAACTAAGCCTCTCCACTAGACTTTTAAGCAAACTAATTAAAAATCAAAAAATCAGAGTTAATAAAAACATCTGTGATACTAGAAATTTAGCAAATTTAGGAGATGTCATAGAAATTGATTTCGCCACTCCAGAAAATTCTTCTAATATTCTTCCAACCAAAATGAAATTAGATATTATTTATGAAGATAACTGTTTCTTAGTTATCAACAAACCAGCTGGTATTCCCATTCATCCTTCTCGATACCATTACACAGACTCTTTATCCAATGGTATTAAATTTTATTTTGATTTGTTTGGATTAGCTAAAAAAATACGACCCGTCAATCGTTTAGATTTGGGCACTTCTGGTCTAGTTATCTTTGCCAAATGCGAATATATACAAGAATGTTTTGCTAGGCAAATGGCTAACAAAACTTTTCAAAAAGAATATTTATGCTTTGTCAATGGAATTTTAGAGCAAAAAATTGGTACCATTGATTTACCAATTGCTAGAAAAAAAGATAGTATTATCGAAAGATGTATTGATAATAATAATGGTCAGCATTCTGTTACTCATTATGAGGTCATCAAAGAGTTTTCAAATTATAGTCTTGTAAAATGCAAACTAGAAACAGGTAGAACCCATCAAATTCGTGTACATATGGCTGTAATTGGGCATCCATTACTTGGTGATACGTTATATGGTATGAAATCTGAACTCATTAATCGACAAGCTCTACATAGTTATCGAATTTCATGTGTTCATCCTATTTCTAAGGGAAGTCTAGTTTTTGAAAGCAGTTTACCAAATGACTTAAAAGAAATTATTAACTAAAAAATCTAAATCTTAAGGAGCCTTTAGGAAATGTTCCCAATTGCTCCTAAAATTTCATTTTTTTCTCTAACTCCAACAAAAGTTTTTTCCACCTTACCATTTTTAATAATCACTATGGTTGGTATGCTCATAACACCATACTCCATTGCCAAGTCTTGATTTTCATCTACATTAACTTTTCCTACTTTGATATTATCTACTTTTTCTTCTGCTATTTCATCAATAATAGGAGACATCATTCTACATGGTCCACACCAATCTGCATAAAAGTCTATGATAACTGGCTTATCTGCTTTTAATACCTCTTCTTCATAATTTTGACTACTTATTTTTAATACACTCATTTTTATTCCTCCCTTTTCATGTTTATTATATCAAATCATCACTTTTTGTCCCCACTGATTCTGGGTTTGATTGGGGACATTTATTTTATTCTATCCATTTTTTATTTTTCTTATGTATTGAATTACTTGCATTCCTGCTTTTGTACCTTCATACACTGCTTTTGAAATCTGTAATAAACCGCCTGTACAATCTCCACAAGCATAAATTCCTTTTAGATTCGTCTCCATATTTTCATTTACTATTATATTATCTTTTCCGTGTCATAATTCCTAATTTCTTGGCAAACTCTAAACTACCAGCTACTCCCTGTGCTACAAATATACCATCTGTTTTTAAAATAGCCCCATCTTTAAATTCGATTTCTTCTACTCTCTTGTCTCCTTTAATTGCCTTGATTTCTTTCGTATCAATTGTTACATTATCTGCTCTGAATTCTGGTGCTTTCTCTCCATTGGTTAGAATGGTTATCGTATCTACTATATTGATTAAATCATTGGTTTCTGAAATAGCATATTTTCCGCTTCCCATAACAGCTATCTTTTTATTGCGATAGAAAAAGCCATCACATATTGCACAATAACTAATCCCTTTCCCTTCAAAATCTTCTATTCCTTGTATCTTCGGTTTATTCTTTTTATTGCCGGTAGCTAAAATGACACTTCTTGTTGAAAAAGTAGTATCTTCCGTTTTAATAGCAAATCCATTTGGCATCATTTGTATGCCTGTAACTTCTTGTTTTTTGATTTCTACTCCCATGTTTTCAGCCTGCTTGATTCCTGATTCGTATAGTTCTTTCCCTCCAATTCCATTTTCAAATCCATAATAATTCTCAATCTTTTTGGTCTTTTCTAAAGCTCCTTCTTCTTGATATAAAATTAATGTTTTTAAATTGGCTCTTCCGTGTATATAAACTAGCTGATATGCCTGCTGGCCCTGCTCCAATGATAATAACATCATAATTCATTTTTATCAATCCCTTCTAACGTTAATAAAAATTCTTTCTTTTCCATTCCTAATCCATAACCCACTAATTTTCCATTGCTACCAATCACTCTATGACATGGTATTATAATAGGAATGGGATTTCTATGGTTTGCCATGCCTACTGCCCTTGCCGCCTTTGGCTTTCCTATTATCTGAGCAATTTGTCCATAGGTTCTGGTTTCTCCATAAGGTATCTCTTGTAAGGCTGTCCATACCTCTTGCATAAATTTCGTACCTTTAGGATTTAAAGGTACATCAAAAGCTTTTCTTTTTCCTTCTAGATACTCTAGTAGCTGTTTTTCAGCTTCTTTCAAAAGTGGTGTATCTTTTTGCAATATATGTTCTTTTATTTCTTGATTAATTTGGATTTCTATCATTTTGTTATCTTCTTCTATAATAGCCATATTCCCTATTTTAGTATTGGTATATTTTACATATTTCATACTTTAAATAATTTCCTATCTTTTTGGAACATTATAACATTTATTAATCCATTATGCAATTAATGATAATTTAAGTTTCAGTTTTTTGGGGGATAAGCTTCTCCAACTGACATTGATAGGAAATACATTACAAATTTTGGGTAAGCTAAGCTTTTATAGAAACTCTATCCTGCGTAAAATGATCCTCTCTCACGTTCAAATGTTAATTTCCTATATTTTGAATGAATCATGAATGTGACTGGAATAAAATTAGAAATTCT
>CAOJZE010000157.1 GCA_948466095.1 uncultured Clostridium sp. | reverse complement strand
AGCAACCAAACTAATACTATCCAATTATGTTGTAAAAACAGGATTAATAATCGTTATGATTCTATTTATCTATGGAACGATTCTTAGATGGATTATCTATGTAAAAGCGGGAAAACATGGATGGGCAGCAATCATACCATTTTATAGACAAATCGTGATGTATCAAGTCTGTGGATTATCACCATGGTTGATATTACTTTGGTTTGTACCAATAGTAGGATGGATAGCTATGTTGATTATAGCTATCATGAAAAGATTTTGTTTAGCCAGTGAATTTGGAATGAATGGATTATTTGGATTGGGGCTATTGTTATTTCCACCAATTTTCCAAAGTATATTAGCTTTTAATTCCAATATAGAGAAAACAGAGAATGGATAGGAAAATAGAAAAAGAAAAGAGTGAAACAAAGTGAACCAAAACGGAAAAATAGGAGTTTTTGATTCTGGAATTGGTGGTGTTACGGTATTACGTGAAATCATAAAAATTTTACCAAAAGAAAATTATAGGTATTATAGTGATTCGAAAAACAATCCCTATGGAGACAAAATAGATGAGGAAATACAACAGTTATGTGATAATATTGTTCAACATTTTATCCAAGAAAATTGCAAAGCGGTTGTGATAGCTTGTAATACAGCCAGTAGTAAAGCAGCTAATTTACTGCGAAAAAAATATCCTCAGCTACCATTTATTGCTATCGAACCTGCTTATAAGATGGTCTATGATTATGCATATGACAAACCGACTTTGGTTATGGCAACGAAAGGAACGATTGATAGTGAGAAATTCAATTTATTAATTAAAAAGTATGATAATCATAAAACTTATCTGTTGCCTTGTATTGGACTAGCAGATAGAATTGAACAAGGAAACAAGGAGGAAATTAGAAAATATTTAAGAGAACATATAGGTAGTTATCAGGGAAGAGTAGAAAATGTCGTATTAGGTTGCACACATTATCCTTTGGTTCAAAAAGAGATTCAAGAAGTATTAGGACAAGTTCAGTTTTTTAATGGAGCTCCTAATTTGGCAAAACATTTAAAAGATATATTAGAAGAAAGAAATTTATTAAAGCAAGGGGAAGGAAACATAGAATTTGAGGATTCTCAAGGAAGCAAAGAAAAAGAACAAAGATTTTTTGAAATATTAAAGGGAGAAACAAATCGATGAAAATTTTAAAAAATAAGTTAAAAAGCAATTTAAACATTAGAACAGAGAAAGACTATCCCATCAAAGGAATTGAGTTTATTGATATAACACCACTAATCCTACAGAAAGAAACACTAAAAGAAATAGCAGAAGGATTTGCCAAAGAATTAACAGATAAAAAACCAGATTATATTGTAGCACCAGAAGCAAGGGGGTTTTTACTAGGAACGATGGTAGCCAATTTATTAGGAATTGGCTGTGTACCAGTTAGGAAAAAGGGAAAGTTACCACCTACAACGGTAGAGAAAACATTTGATTACGTAAAAGAATATGGTAAAGACCAATTAGAATTACCGAAATTGGTTAATACTACTTACCAAGATAAAAGTTTTTATATTATGGATGATATTTATGCAACAGGCAATACAGTGAAAGCCATCCAAAAGGCGATAGAAGAAGCGGGAGGAAAAACGGTAGGTAAAGGCGTTGTCATGAATATTATAGGTTTAAATCAAGATAAGGATGTATTTTCTTTTCTTGATGTGGAAGAAGAATAGGAGGGTACGGTAAGATGAAAAATAAGGGAGAACGAGGAGCCGTTACTTTGTTTGTTGTGGTAGTATGTGTGTTTATTACCATTATGCTTGTTACCTTTACGATGAGATTAGAAAATCAGAAACAAATACAAAATAAAGAGATTGAACAAATAACAAAAAGTTACCAAGAGAATGAACAAGATATGGAGGAAATGTATTCTAGGATTGTCAATGAATAAAATAAAGGTAATTTGGATAAAATGCATATAAAATAGAAAAAAGGAGAATGAGAGATGGAGAATATCATAAAAGACTTAAATACATTCTTGTCTAATTTAAATGTATTTTATCGTAAATTACAAAATTATCATTGGAATGTGATAGGAAAGGATTTTTTTGTTTTTCATAGTAAACTAGAGGAATATTATGATAAAATAAATGAACAAATTGATGAGATAGCAGAACACATTTTAATGATAAATGGACAACCTTTAGGAACTATGAAAGATTATTTAGAAAATACTTCGATACAAGAAGCTAAAAACGAGAAGGTAAAAGATAATGAGGTTTTTGAAGCAATTATCAAAGATTATGGACAATTGCTGGAAAATGTGACCCATATAAAAAAAGAAGCAGATGAAGGAACAGATTATCTTACCTCTGCTTTGATGGATTCTTATATTTCAGATTATACGAAAATATTATGGATGTTAAAACAGATGATGCAAGTTTAAATAAAAAGATGAAAAAGCTATGGAAACATAGCTTTTTTATATTATAGGAAAGTTCTCTGAACTTCCTATAATATAAAGTATTCCACAGAAAATTGCTTTGCAATTTTCGCGGACGAACAATTAAACGTGGGCTGAACTGTAGCTATTAAATTTTATAAAATATTAATCAGCCCACTATTGTTCTGTTCACAAAGAATTCACAAAAAAATTAGCAGATAGTATTGACAAGTGCTAAAAATGGGTATAATATATAAACAGTTAGCAATCGAACCAAAAGAGTGCTAAAAGAGGTGAAAAAGTTGTTAGATGAGAGAAAAAAGAAAGTTTTACAAGCGATTGTAGAAGAATATATCAACACAGCAGAACCAGTAAGCTCAAATGCACTAACACAGAGTCATGGTTTAGAATGTAGTAGTGCAACCATTCGAAATGAAATGTCAGAACTGGAAAAAAGCGGATTTTTAGATAAAACGCATACCTCAAGTGGACGAATCCCATCAGCAAAAGGGTATCGATACTATGTAGATGAGCT
>CAOJZE010000156.1 GCA_948466095.1 uncultured Clostridium sp. | reverse complement strand
TTAGTCTTATTATAAAATATTGCTCTTTATCAAAATAATGTCTAAAAATTTCGTTACTATCATATCCTCTATCATTCACAAAAATTCCCTTTAAATTCCTTTTATTCAGCATTTCTACCACTTTATCTATTCCCTCAAATGTAATGCTATTTGCAGATACATAGTCTTTTGATGTAGAAGAATAAACTTTTGAAAATATACTGATTGGTTGTTTCCTATTTTTTGTTAATCCAACTATTTCAGTGTGATGATAACCATTTTTATATTCTTTTTTCTCGCTAGAGCCATCTCTAACAATTCCTAAGTCTTCAAATTTCCTTTAGGCTTAACAATATCGCTATCATCAATTAAGAATATTGGATTATCTCCTAAAGAATCTATAGCCAAATCACAATAATTGCTATCAATAGTTTCATTCAAAGAACAGCATAAATTTTCACTTAATCTATCAATCGTATAGGCTTTTTTTATGTTCTCATTAAGTTCTCCAGCAATGCTAGATAATAAGATATCTTTAGACTTTGAGATACCATAAATCATATCAGTTACAAATTTTGATTCTGGTTGTTTAGAATTTTTACAAAGTTTATTAGAAAATTTAACAATTTCTCTTTTCATTTGATAAGTATTTGTGGTAAAATTATTCATAGAAAGAACCTCCGTTTTTTTGTTTAGTAATAATTTTGATTTACAACTAAATTATACCAAACTAACGAGGTTTTTTCCTTATTTTTATAGAATTTTTTCTATTTTGTGGATAACTTTTTTCATTTTTTAGAAAAAAACCGAAACTTAAAAGTAAATAAGGCTTGACAAATTTGTCAATACTGTATAAAATAATAATTATCAAAAAAAATTATTACGTTAGTACAATGAAAACTTTTAGAAGTAACTTAAAAGAGAATAAGGGTCACTGGCTGAAAGCCCTTTAAGGACAACCTAAAAAGTGAAACACATTGGAGTAATTTAAAATAAAGTGGAAAATCTTTAGATTTTCAAGCTGGGTGGCACCGCGGAAAAGTTTATTTCGTCCCTGCATATGAATGCAAGGGCGTTTTTTGTTGGCTGATTTTGGGGATCCCTTATCAATCATGATTTTTTCCTCCGTCCCCAAAATCAGCCAGCAGGAAAAATTTAAGGAGGTATGAAACATGAAAGAGTATAAAACACATACTTGTAATGAAATTAGTTTAGAAGATGTTGGAAAAAAAGTCAGAATTGCTGGTTTTGTTGAAACCATCCGTGACTTTGGAGGGCTTGTATTTCTGGATATTCGAGATATGTATGGTATCACACAAGTAGTTACTTCTGGTGAAGAACAGGACGTTGACTTTGCTTCCCACATTCCATTAGAATCTTCTGTTACTGTGTATGGAGAGGTAAAAAAGAGAGACGAAGAAACCATTAATCCAAAATTAAAAACTGGTTTAGTAGAAATTCGCATAGAAGAAATCAAAATCTTAGGAAAAAGAACTAAGAATCTACCCTTTGAAATCAATTCTAACCAAGAAATCAGAGAAGATTTACGATTACAATATCGTTTTTTAGACTTAAGAAATGATACACTTAAAAACAATTTAATACTAAGAGCTAAAGTGCTTCAATTTTTAAGAACTCAAATGATAGAACAAGGATTTTTGGAAATTCAAACTCCTATTTTAACTAGTTCTTCTCCTGAAGGGGCTAGAGATTACTTAGTACCAAGCAGATTACATGCTAGAAAATTTTATGCTCTACCACAAGCACCGCAACAATTCAAGCAATTATTGATGGTTTCTGGAATTGATAAATATTTTCAAATTGCACCTTGTTTTCGTGATGAAGATGCAAGGGCAGACAGAGCACCTGGAGAATTTTATCAATTAGATATGGAAATGGCATATGCCACACAAGAAGATGTTTTTACCGCCATTGAACCAGTCATCTATCACACTTTCGAAAAATTCTCTCATAAAAAAATAGCAACCTATCCTTTCCCAAGAATTTCTTATCAAGAAGCTATGCTTCAATATGGAACGGATAAGCCTGATTTAAGAAATCCTCTTCGTATTATTGACTTATCTGACTTCTTTAAAAAATGTACTTTTAAACCTTTCATCAATCGAACAGTAAGAGCTATTAAGGTAAAAGGACATCTTTCCAAAGGATTTCATGAAAAATTATTACAATATGCTATAAGTATTGGAATGGGTGGACTTGGCTATTTAGAAATATTAGAAGATTTAAGTTTTAAAGGACCTATTGATAAATTCATTCCAGATGATTTGAAAAAAGATTTATTAAAATTAGCTGATTTAGAAAAAGAAGATACTATTTTCTTCATTGCTGATAATGAAAAACGAGCAATAGAACTTGCTGGTCAAATTAGAGACGAACTAGGAAAACGATTAAAATTAATAGATGAAAATACTTTCTCTTTTGCTTGGATTGTAGATTTTCCAATGTTTGAAGAAGATGAACACGGAAATTTAACTTTTAGTCATAATCCATTTTCTATGCCACAAGGAGGATTAAAAGCATTAACAAACCAAAACCCATTAAAGATTTTAGCTTATCAATATGACTTAGTATGTAATGGAATTGAATTATCCTCTGGTGCTGTTAGAAATCACGACACCGAAATCATGTTAAAAGCATTCACTATGGCAGGCTATACAGAAGAAGAAATAAAATCTAAATTCGGTGCCTTATATACTGCTTTCCAATTTGGAGCTCCACCACATGCTGGTATTGCTCCTGGAATTGATAGAATGCTTATGCTGTTGACCGACTCTACTTCCATTCGTGAGGTCATTGCCTTCCCTTTAAATAGCAAAGCTCAAGATTTGATGATGGGTGCCCCAAGTACCGTAAAACAAGAACAATTAAGAGACATTCATATTCAAATAATAAATAATAAATAAGAAAAAATTAATATTGTTTACTACTGTCAATAATTTTTGAATATTTCACTAAAAAATTGTCTTATTTTATTAGCGAA
>CAOJZE010000155.1 GCA_948466095.1 uncultured Clostridium sp. | reverse complement strand
CCTTATTACATAAGGTTTATTAAGTAATGCTAAAAATGATAATACTGGTAAAATAGGATTATCCATATACATATTTTACCAGTTTGTACAAAATATTAAATTTATTTTTTCAAAAAATCGAAACTTAAATCTGGGACACATTGTGTTATTTACGATTTTATGATATGATGAGAGCAATAAAAGGAGGAGATGAAAATGGCAACAACAAATGAATATATAGAATATGTATGTGAACAAATTGATGGTATTGGAGAGGTAAGATACAAGAAGATGTTTGGAGAATTTATGGTATATGTCAATGATAAGCCAGTTATTATCGTTTGTGACAATATACCATTTGTAAAAAAGTTAGATTGCATAGAACCAATGATGATAGAAGCAGAAACAGGTTGCCCATACAAGGGAGCGAAAGAACATTACATATTAGATATTGATAATATTGAATTTTGCAAAACTGTTGTAACAGAATTAGAGAAGGTAACACCAATTCCACAACCAAGAAAAAAGAAAGAGAAATAGGTGATGCCTTCCCAAAACGCACATAAAAGGAGGAAAGATGTCTTTAATTCATGTGAAAGATGTAACCTTCGGATATGAAGGAAGTTCGAAAAATGTATTTGAGAATGTATCTTTTCAGATAGATACGGATTGGAAACTAGGACTTATTGGTAGAAATGGCAAGGGAAAAACTACGTTTTTGAAATTGCTATTAGGCGATTATACATACAAAGGAACTATAAGTAAAAAGGTAGATGTTGATTATTTTCCTTTTACCATTCAAGAGAAAGAAAAAATGGCAATTGAATTGGTAAATGAGATGGCACCTAATGTAGAAGATTGGAAAATCATCAGGGAATTGAATTTGCTAAATACGGATGCTGAAATTCTTTATAGGAGTTTTTGTACATTAAGTGGTGGCGAGCAAATGAAAATTCTTTTGATTAGCTTATTTTTAAAGGGGAATAATTTTTTATTGATTGATGAACCTACCAATCATTTGGATAGTGAGACAAGAAGTCAATTAATAGGATATTTAAAGAAAAAGAAGGGATTTATTGTAGTATCTCATGATAGGAATTTTTTAGATCAGGTGGTGAATCATATTATTTCTATTAATAATGCGAATATTGAAATTCAAAAAGGTAATTTTTCTTCATGGTATGAAAATAAGCAAGCACAAGAACATTTTGAATTAATGCAAAATGAAAAACTAGGGAAGGATATTAAAAAGTTAGAAATAGCTTCCAAAAATACAGCTAATTGGTCAGATAAAATTGAAAAATCTAAATATAACACAAAAAATTCTGGTTCCAGTATTGATAGAGGCTATGTAGGTCATCAATCTGCTAAAATGATGAAGAAATCCAAAGTAATGGAAAAAAGAATGGAAAAGTCAATCGAACAAAAGTCTAACTTACTAAAAAATATGGATAAAAATGATAGTTTGAAAATCATTCCATTGGAAAGTAAAAAAAATCCATACATAATAGCAAAAGACTTACAAATAAAGTACAGTGACAAAGAGGTATTTCTACCTGTTTCATTCGAAATAAAAAAGGGAGATAGAGTTGCTATTACTGGAAAAAACGGAATAGGAAAATCAAGTATATTAAAGTTGATTTTGGGGAATAAGATACCATATGGGGGAACTTTAAAAGTAGCAAATGACTTAAAAATATCTTATGTATCACAAAGTGCAGAAAGTTTGAAGGGTAGTCTTAGAGAATTCACAAGCGAAAATCAAATAGATGAGAGTGTTTTTAGGGCTATGTTGTCTAAAATGGGAGTTTCTAGTGAGGACTTTGAGAAGGATTTGAAATATATGAGTGAGGGACAAAAAAAGAAGGTTTTGTTGGCAAAGAGTATTTCAGAGATGGCTCATATTTATATCTGGGATGAGCCACTTAATTATATTGATATTTTGACGAGAGTTCAAATAGAAGAGGCAATTTTAAAGGCTCGGGATGACTCTTGTTTTTGTGGAACATGATGAGACTTTTGTCAAAAAAGTGGCGACTAAAGTAGTTGATTTAAAAGGATAATTTCAGAATCTAAAAGGAGGAAAAGATGTTATTAATAGGGATAGGATTATTCATTCCATTTTTAGGAACCATGCTTGGTTCAGCTATGGTATTTTTTATGAAAAATAAAATCAATCATAGAATAGAAAAATTGCTGTTAGGATTTGCCTCTGGAGTCATGATAGCAGCTTCTATTTGGTCTTTGATGATGCCATCCATAGAAATGGCAGAAGAACAGGGGAAAGTAGCATGGATTCCAGCTGTCATAGGATTTCTATTGGGAGTAGTATTTTTGTTAGCCTTAGACAGTTTAATTCCCCATTTACATTTAAAAAATGATAAACCAGAAGGAGTTAAATCAAAATTAAAAAAAACAACCATGATGATGTTAGCGGTAACACTGCATAATATACCAGAAGGAATGGCTGTTGGAGTAACCTTTGCAGGAGTGATGATTGGAAATACAGGCATAACAATAGCAGGCACCATAGCATTAGCCGTCGGCATTGCGATTCAGAATTTTCCAGAGGGAGCCATTATATCCATGCCACTTAAAAGTCAAGGGATATCAAAAACAAAAGCATTTTTATATGGTACGCTTTCAGGAATTGTAGAACCAATAGGGGCAATTCTTACCATATTACTTACCAGTGTAATAGTTCCAATATTACCTTATTTATTGTCATTTGCGGCAGGAGCAATGATTTATGTAGTGGTTGAGGAATTAATACCAGAGTCACAATCAGGAGAACATTCTAATATTGGTACAATAGGAGTGGCCATTGGTTTTTCCATTATGATGGTTTTAGATGTAGCATTAGGATAAAAGCATATTATTGATAATATTAATGGGAGTAATAGTTAAGAACGGAAAGATAATAGGAATTGGGATAATATAAAAAAGTATATTATGGTAATACGAATGAAGATGTGGCAAGTATTGGATTTAGAGATGATTATATATATGATTACATTAAAAAATTAACAGATAATAATGAGGATAATACTATATTTAATTT
>CAOJZE010000154.1 GCA_948466095.1 uncultured Clostridium sp. | reverse complement strand
GATAACCTTTTCCCTCTTTTTCTGCTAATTCTTCGGCATTGATATCTTGTACATAGCCAATTAAATGCCCTGCTTCTTTTCCTAAAGGATAGACTCTTCCTTCTTCGGTATTGACCATAACACCTGGTACCTGAAGTAATGCTTCTTTTACTATAGTATTGCTTTGCGTTAGTTTCTTAATGGGAACAAAAGTATCTTCTTTTACCCAAGAGGCTTGTAATTGTTTGTTAATGTATTCTTCTGAAACGCCTGTCAATTGTGCTATTTTTGCAATATTTTGTTCTTTGTTTTCTCCTAATTTTCCAGGAACAATTCCTGCTGATAAAATCATTCCATCTGTTGCTAATTTTTTATCATTTCGGTCTAAAATATCTCCTCTTTTTGCTTTTATGGTGGAAATTCTTACCTTTTCATTCTCTCCTAATTGGGGAAAAATAAAGCTAGGAGACCATTTCAATTTGTTTTCTCCCTTTTCTTTTACAACAATAACGGTGTTATCAAATTCCACTTCTCCTGCTGCTGTATACATTTTTTGATGATAAGCTATTTGATATTCTTCGTTTTGTTTTTCGATTTTACTGATTTCTACGGTTATATTACTACTATCCATTCCTTCGTATATATTTTTGTTTTTAGCCATAAAGTCTTCTTGGCTCATGTTGATAGCTGTTACCTTTTGATACATAGCTTCATAGTTTTTTTCGTTTATTTTTCCTACAAAGTCGGTTAGTGTTTGCTTGATTTTTTCTTCGTTTTGTTTATGGATTAGCCATACTGTCATTCCTATTCCGATTGCTACTAAAGCCACTAAAATAATTACTAGCTTTATTTTCTTGTTTTTCAAATTTCTCATCCCCCTTATTTTTGCTATTATTTGGGACATGGGAACGTAGATAATGTCCCATTTAAGCACTTTCTAACTTTTCTTTTTGAAAAATCTCATTTTCAGCATACTCCTCTGGCTTTAATCCCAATCTTGTTTTCATGTAACGAATCAAGCCAATCGAAATGATTAACAATAAAATTCCAATGATAACAAAGCTATTCGCAGTATTGGTAATTCGCAACAAATAAGAACCAAAAAAGCTAATTGTCGCTCTTAATATATTTTTACTAATCGCATTGACAGCATAAATCTGTGTTAAAATTCCTTCTTTTGTAAAATTGCCTAAATACCTTGATACTAAAACCTCGCTCATTCCCTTTGAAATATGAAGGAAAGGCAAACAAATGATAACAGCTAATACAGTTACCTCACTAGAAATATGAATAGCTCCTATAATACCTATCGTTAAAATAGCACCAGTCATCATTCTTAAAATCGTAGACAAGGAACGATTTCGAAAACGATTATGGAATTGAACTTGCTTTTTCGCTCCCATCGAAGAGAAAATCCCTACATAAGCCGTTATCATGGTTATGATTTGTTCTGGAATTCCAATATCTACTAATAAACTATTTCGATAAGTTCCCATTAGGCAAAAAATCCCCCAAGTAATACCAGCATATAGGAACAGACTTCTCAATCTTTGGGATTGGATAATAAATTTAATTCCTTGCATTAACTCTTGTGTATAATTTTTAATAGATGCTTTCTCTTTGTCTTTTCTTTCCTCTTCGATATCTCTAAATCCTAACGATATAACAGTCGCTGCTATGGTAATACATAAACTTGCTATCATAGGAATATAGGAATGGATAACATATAAAAATCCAGCACAGAAAGAGGTACAAGCATTTAATAAAAAGTAACTTCTACGTCCCTTTCCCTCCAATTTCGAATAAATCTCTCCCTTTTTCTTGGTTTCTGGAATCGAATATCGAATTAAAGTGGTGTCTGATATATCTTTTAAGGAAAAACATATAGCACTAATAAATTGAGCAAAAATAAGAGTCCCCAAATTCTCGCAACACATAATTAAAATAACAAATACACTATTGAATACATTGGCTAAAATGGTGCATCTTCTTGTTCCGATTCTATCTACTATGATACTGGCTGGTATTTGAAAAAGAATCATAAACACAGCATAAAATCCATTACTTAAAACAATATCAGCACCACTAATATGTTTTACTTGTGTTAAAAATAAAAATTCAACTGCATAATAAAAAACCAAATCTACACCGATTGCTCGATAGAGAGAATAGATTTTCATATTCTGTTTTCTTGCTTTTGTGATTTCTTCGTTCATTGGTATGTTTCTCCTTTGTCTATTTCATAAAATTTATAATTTGCTCTGCTAGTATTTCTTCTTTTCCTGTATAACTATGATTCGCTCCTTCTATATAATCAATATCTTTCTTTGGATTAGTAATACTATGATTGACTATGGTAACTAATTCATCTGCTTTTTGCAAAATCATTTCATTGTCATTGCCCCATCTCATAAATAGAGGGATAGTTATATGATTCAATATTTTAAGTTCTGTATCTACTCCATAATTAACAAAATCAATTTCTTGGTAATCACGTGCATATCTTAAAAAGGTTTTAACACTGATGGGATGAATAAAAGCTTCTTTTGGCATAAATTCTAGCTTTTTTCCTTGCTCCTGTTTGTCTTCTGCTAATTTCAAGTATTCCTCAAATTTATCTCCTAAATAAACTTTTAAGGCATTCGGTATGTCTATCAAAGAAAGCAAAATCATACCTTTTATATTTTCTAAAATGTCGTCTTCCCTTTCTTCTTTTAATTCGTTATAGGTATATACTATTTTTGTACAACCTAAGCTATGTCCTTGTAAATAAATGTTGTGGTAGCCTAATTCTTTTAATTTTAAAATGGCTCCTACAATATCTTCATAACCTTCTAAAACATCTTCATAAGATGTTCCTGCTAATTTTTCTACCTTTCTTCCTTCTATATTTTTTTTGATATATTTGACTAGTTCGCTCCCTCTATTGTTAAAACCAAAATAATCGATTCCTTCTTGGTTTGCTTTTTGAGCTATGATTTCATCTCTTTTTTTGAAACAGTTACTAGCCATTCCATGTATGGCTAATATGACATCTTGCGTGTTTTCTTTGCTTTGCCATAAAAATCCATTTAATAACACGC
>CAOJZE010000153.1 GCA_948466095.1 uncultured Clostridium sp. | reverse complement strand
CAAAGACATTAGCTTAGAGGAAATCAAATATATTAGTTCAAAATTAGAAACAAAGGTAAACGAAATAGAAGATTTAACAAAAATAGCAGCTAACACCATATCAGAAGTAACGCATTATACAACGGTTTCCATTGGACCAAAAGCAACAACACAATTAATCGAAGAAATCAAATTTGTTTTATTAGGAACTAGAATGATGATGGCAGTTATCTTAACCGATTCAGGATTAGTCAAAGAAACGATTATTAAATTTGATGAAGACATTAATGAAAAACAAGTAGAAACCATGAATTACATGTTTAATAATAAATTAAAAAATCAACCAATTGAAACAATAGATAGGCCTTTAGAAGAATATTTATATGATGAAATGACTTATAGCGTGAATGTAATCAAACCAATCATTGAACAGATAAAAAAGGTATTAGAGGAAGATAATAAAATTTATTTAGAAGGAACTAATAAATCTTTTGATTTACCAGAATTCAACAGTTTAGAAGTAGCCAAAAACTTTGTAAATATATTAGATACCAAAGAATTGGTAGCTGATATGCTTAACTCAGGATTTGCCGAAGATATTAATGTATATATCGGCGAAGAAAATGAAAAGCAAGAACTAAAGGATTTTAGTGTTGTGACTTTTAAGCATAAAGTAAATGGAAAAGATGTTGGAACGATTGGAATTATTGGTCCGAAAAGAATGGATTACTCAAAAGTTATTTCTGTTATGAAATATATTAATAAGAAATTAAATGATAATCATTAAATAGGAAGGGGAAAGATAGATGGCAAACGAAACAGATAATGAGAAAGAATTAGAAAATGAAGTAATAAACAATGAGACAGAAGCACAGAAAGAAATGGTACCAAAACAAGATTATGATGAGTTAGAGGATAGATTTAAAAGAATCCTTGCAGAATTTGAAAATTTCAAAAAAAGAAATGGTAAGGAAAGAGATGGCCTATATAATTCGATTCTTTCTGATGTTGTGGAAATGATTCTTCCCGTATTGGATAATTTGGAAAATGCTGTAAAAGTAGAGACACAAGATGACGAGTATAAAAAGGGAATCGAACTTGTATTAAAACAATTTCAAGAGGTTTTGGCATCTAAGGGAGTAGAAGAAATAAAGGCAGTAGGAGAGACTTTTAATCCTGAATTTCATGAAGCAGTAAGTAGCATTCAAGATGAGAGCTTGGGAGAAAAAGAGATTGCACAAGAGTATAGAAAGGGCTACAAAATCGGAAGTAGAGTGATTAGGCATTCGATGGTAGTGGTGGCTAACTAAACGAATTACAAACAGCATCTTACTTCGTTAAACTTCATAAAAATTTTTTCGATGTACCCACGTACTATCTCAAAAATTTTTATTTGTTTGCCTTGTAATATACTATTTCTAATTCGTTTAAGAAAGAATGAAAAGTAATTGCTAAGAATTGAGGCGAAAAAATGAACAAAGAAATTGAAAGAAAATATGCGATAAAAAGCTTGCCAGAAGATATAAAAATTGAAAAAGTGGAAGAAATCGAACAAGCCTTTTTGTATGCAGATGCTAATACACACATAAGAATTAGAAAAATGCAAGTAAAAGACAAAATCCAGTATATTTATACCGTAAAAACAAGGGGGGATACTGGGGGAATACAGCAATCACGGAGTTAGTTCTAAATATGAAATAGAAAGTAAGATGACAAAAGAACATTATGAAGCATTATTACCCAAAAAAATAAGTAATAAAATTACAAAAACAAGAATAGTTGTCCCCATTCAAAATAATTTGAAAGTGGAAATTGATGTTTATTATGATTATTTACAAGGCTTTTTAACAGCAGAAGTGGAATTCCCCAATGAAGAAGAAGCCAATCAATTTGAAAAACCAAATTGGTTAGGAGAAGAAATAGGATATAAAGAATTTTCAAATTTCAAATTATCTCATATGGACGAAAAGCAATTCAAGAGTAGAATTTCAGAAGAATGGATGAATCATAATAAAGTTATGATAGAAGAGTTGAATCAACTCGTAAAAAATAGTTATTAATTTTTAAGTTAGCTGTTAGCGAGAAGCGAGCGTTACAGATAACTTATACAAAATTACAAAGTAATTTTGTATACCGATATATATTAAAAAGCAAAGGGAGGAATTTTAAAATGGGAAAAATTATAGGAATTGACCTAGGAACTACAAATTCATGTGTAGCAGTTATGGAAGGTGGGGAGCCAGTTGTTATACCAAATTCAGAAGGAAGTAGAACAACACCATCTGTTGTAGCATTTTCTCAAAATGGGGAAAGATTAGTAGGACAAATTGCAAAACGTCAAGCTGTTACCAATCCAGATAACACAGTTATCTCAATCAAAAGAAAAATGGGAACAAACGAAAAAGTTAATATAGAAGGTGACAAATTTTCACCACAAGAAATTTCAGCTATGATTTTGCAAAAATTGAAAACAGATGCTGAAAATTATTTAGGACAAAAAGTAACACAAGCTGTTATTACGGTTCCAGCTTACTTTAGTGATAGCCAGAGACAAGCAACCAAAGATGCAGGTAAAATTGCAGGGCTTGAAGTGTTAAGAATTATCAATGAGCCAACAGCAGCATCCTTAGCTTATGGAATGGATAAAGAACAAGACCAAAAAATCATGATTTATGATTTAGGTGGAGGAACATTTGACGTTTCTATCCTAGATATTGGTGATGGCGTATTTGAGGTTTTAGCAACGAATGGTAACACCAAATTAGGTGGAGATGACTTTGATGAAGCCATTATTAACTATTTAGTAGATGAATTCAAAAAATCAAATGGAATTGATTTAAAAGCTGACAAAATGGCAATGCAAAGATTGAAAGAAGCAGCAGAAAAGGCAAAAATTGAATTGTCTGGTGTACAACAAACACAAATTAATTTACCATTTATTACAGCTGATTCAACAGGACCAAAACATTTAGATATTAACTTAACAAGAGCTAAATTTGAAGAATTAATCCATGATTTAGTAGAAGCAACTGCTGGACCAGTTAACCAAGCTTTAAAAGATGCAGGTCTAACACCAAATGATATTCATAAAGTATTATTAGTAGGTGGTTCTACAAGAGTTCCAGCTGTACAAGAAGCCGTAAAAAGAATTACAGGAAAAGATGCTGATAAAGGAATCAACCCAGATGAATGTGTTGCCATCGGTGCAGCGATTCAAGGTGGTGTATTATCAGGAGATGTAAAAGATT
>CAOJZE010000152.1 GCA_948466095.1 uncultured Clostridium sp. | reverse complement strand
TAAAGGGGCAGGAGAAGATAGACGAATAGAAGAGATGACAAAGAGTCAGACCGATTCGATTAATCAGTATAGAAATTTTAAACAAATTGTCAATACCTTTTATAATGAAGAAATAGAAGAAATTAATTACGACGAGGAGATAATTTTAAAAAACAAAGGAACGATAAAATTAGAGCCCAAAGTTATCTATGACAAATTTTCAGGAGATATGAAAGTCGAATTTAAAATCGGAAGCAAAAAGATGTATAAAATCAAAGACCTATCCGAATTTTATACTAGAATGTTAGGAAATCAATTTTACAAATATGGACAAAACTTAGAATTTGTTCATACAAGAGAAGCATTTGAAGAAGATAGTAAACCATTGTTAGATTTCATTTTACGATATGCCGAAATTATCAAATATGCCAATTCTAATTCCAATAGCAATTATCGATATTATGGAAAAGCCTTAAGTGATACCAATATCATTTTGGGAAATAGTGGGGCAGATGAATTATTTGATTTATTAGAGGGAAAAAAAGTCCTATTTCAGAAAGATTATAATACAGAGGAAATTGAATTTACAGAAGCATCTCCTAAAATAGAATTTAAGCTTAAAAAGGTAAATGAGGAACAATATACCATTGTGCCCAATATTGACATTTTTAATGTAACTATTTTAAAAGGTAAAAAATATAAATACGTATTAGAACAGAAAAAAATGTATCGTTGTACCAAAGAATTTGAGAATACAAATTTGAAATTATTAGAATTGTTCAGACAAAATTACATGACAGAAGTATTGTTGGGAAAAGAAGAATTAGCACAGTTATTTTCTATTATTATGCCAAAGGTAAAAAATGCAATTGTTATGGAAAATATAGAAGAAGAGGAAATAGCACCCTATAGACCGAAAGAGCTAGAAATAAAGGTGTTTTTAGATTTTGATAAAAATGATTTCTTGGTAGCAGAAGTGAAATTTATGTATGAACAAAATGAATTTAATCCATTGGGTGAGAAATTAAAATTAGACTTACCAAGAAATATGATTCAAGAAACCAAAGCTTTAAATGTATTTCGAAAGACAGGATTTATGTTTGATAAGCAAAACTTAAGATTTATTTTACCAGATAATGATAAAATTTACGAATTTTTAGCAGAGGATATTAATTATTATATGCAAAAATTTGATGTATTAGCAACTGAAAAATTCAAATTAAAACAAATCAGACAACCTAAAATAGGAAGCTTAGGGGTAAAGGTAGAAAATAATTTATTAGAAATGGATTTAGACAATATAGACATAGATGTAAAAGAATTAGAAGAAATCATGTCAAAATATACATTAAAGAAAAAATACCATAGATTAAGAGATGGAAGCTTCCTAGATATAGAAGGAAATAAAGAAATCGAATTTTTAGACAAATTAGTGACAGGAATGGGAATTGATTATAAAGAATTAGAAAGTGGTACAATCAAATTACCAGTCCATAGAAGTTTGTATTTGAATCAGCTATTAAAGGGAATGAAAGGAGTCCAAGTTGTTAAAAATCAAGAATATAGAGAGATTGTAAATGGATTAAACAAAGAACAATTAGAAACAGAAATTAAAGTGCCTGAAAATTTAGAATCTATATTAAGATATTACCAAAAAACGGGATTCCAATGGCTAAAAGTTTTAGATGATTATCGATTTGGTGGCATTTTGGCAGATGATATGGGACTTCGGAAAAACAATTCAGATGTTATCTATTATTGTAGATTATGTCCAAAATACTTATGAAGGCGATGACATTATTCCAGGACAAGAAAGAATGGAAGATTCGATTCGTTTCCAAACTAACCAGAAGATAATTCCAACGAGAAACGGAAAAAGAGCCAGTCTAGTTGTTTCGCCAAGTTCCTTAACATTAAATTGGCAGAACGAAGTGAAAAAGTTTGCCAAAGAATTAAAAACATTAATCATAAGAGGAACCTTAACAGAAAGAAAAAGACAAATTCAAGAAATTGACCAGTATGACTTAGTGATTACGTCGTATGATTTATTAAAAAGAGATATTGAATTATATTTGGAGAAGGATTATTCTTTTCGTTACATCATAGCAGATGAAGCACAGTATCTAAAAAATAGCAATACCCAAAATGCTAAATCGATTAAAAGAATAAAAGCAGACACGCGATATGCTTTAACAGGAACACCGATTGAAAATTCGTTAGCTGAACTATGGTCTATCTTTGACTTTATTATGCCAGGATATTTATTTACTTATAAAAAGTTCAAAGCATTATATGAAACACCAATTGTAAAAGAAGAAAGTCAAGAGGCTATGCAAAAACTAAAAATGTTAATTGAACCTTTTATTTTAAGAAGAAATAAAAAAGAGGTATTAACAGAGCTTCCAGACAAAACCATAACGGTATTAAATAATGAAATGGGAGAAGAACAAAGGCGTATTTATTTAAGCTATTTAGCACAAGCAAAACAAGAAATAGCAGAGGAAATTGAGTTGAATGGCTATGAAAAAAGCCAAATACAAATATTGGCTGCTTTAACTAGATTAAGACAAATTTGTTGTCATCCTAGTTTATTTATAGAAGGTTATCAAGAAGGTAGTAGTAAATTAGAACAATGTATAGAAGTGATGCAAGATGCTGTTAATAGTGGACACAAAATTTTATTGTTTTCTGGTTATACTTCTATGTTTGATATGATGGAAAAAGAATTAAAACAAAGAGGAATTCAGTATTTTAAGCTAACAGGAAGCACAAAAGTAGACCAAAGAATAGAATTAGTAGATGAATTTAATGAGAATCCAGAAATTAAAGTGTTTTTAATTTCTTTAAAAGCAGGGGGAACAGGATTGAACTTAACAGGGGCAGACGTAGTCATTCATTATGACCCATGGTGGAATTTATCAACAGAAAATCAGGCAACTGATAGAGCTTATAGAATTGGACAAAAGAATAATGTACAAGTGTACAAACTAATTACAAAAAATTCTATTGAGGAGAAGATATATGATTTGCAACAGAAAAAAGCAAAACTTGTAGATAATATGCTAAGTACCAAAACATCATTTGTGAATAAATTGTCAAAAGAGGAAATTATGAATTTGTTTCGTTAGGTGTTTTTTGGGTGTTTTTTGGGACAGGCACCGAGTACCCCCCTTTTTTGTAGGAGTTGAGGCAAACTTGCCATTTGAAGTATAATAGAAAATGTGCTATAATAACTAGGACATTAGTGTAATTGTGATGTCTAAAACAACGAAAGGA
>CAOJZE010000151.1 GCA_948466095.1 uncultured Clostridium sp. | reverse complement strand
AGTTTGGATTTAATTTTTCACAAATTCCGCATGTTGGTGGATAAATTAGATTTAATAAAAATGAGACAATAGGGACAGGTTTCATTTGTCTCATTTCTTTGTCATCTTCTGTCGTTTTATTGCCATCTAAATAACCGCTTATTTTTCATACAACCACCTATATAAGGTAGCTCTACTTATTGGTAGAACTTTAGAAATTTCTGATTTTGAACATTTATATTGATTAGAAATCAAATAACTGATAAATTTTTGAACTAATATTTTACTTTTTCTAACTTGCAAAGAATTAACTTTCTCTTTTATTAAAAAATCTTTAAATAGTTTTTCAATATCAAAGTTTTCTTTGTGTAAATTTAAATCTTTATATTCTATTTCTTGAAATTTTTCGATATAATTTTCTGAAGAATTAAAAACAAATTTTAGAAGTTTATCATTGACAAATCCTGTTCGATTGAAATAATCCTGATAAGAAGAATATTCATATTGGTCTTCCTTCTTTACAATTCCAGCTTTAACTGGATTCATATGAATATATTTAATACATTGATACATTTGCTCCCTTGTCATAATTGGAACTGACTCAAAACGATTTCGAAATACATATCCTACCCTTTCCTTTTTCTTATTATAATATTTTGCGTATAGTAAATTTACTTGTTGCATGAAGTTACTAATATTTTGAATCCCTTTTGAATACATTAATAGATGTGCATGATTATCCATAATACAGTATGCTACTATATCTATTTTAAATTGCAAATAATAGTTCTTTAATAATTCTAAGTATTTTTTCTTTTCATCATTCGTTTGAAATATGTACTCTCTATTAATTCCTTGTACCATATGATGGCACAATATTTCACCTAATAAATTTCTGCTTTTTCTCGGCAATTTTATTCTCCTTTTTTAAATATTTGTATGTTCTATTATACTATATATACGCAAATTCCACAAATTTTTTCATCGCATAATCCAACAGATTTTGACAAAAAAATGAGACAATTGAAACCTGTCCCTATTGTCTCATTTTATGCGCTAAACCCGTATTTCTCTTCTTGACATCCACATTTTGAATCATAAAATCCACTACCTTTTCCATACCAACAATCACTAGAAGCTTTTTCGCTCTCGTAATACCTGTATAAAGCAAATTCCTAGTAATCAGCATTGGCGAAGTTGGTGGAACTACCATAATAACTACATCAAACTCGCTTCCGTTGGGATTTATGTATGGTGATGGCATAACTATGTTCAATTTGGTCTAAATTCGAGAATTCATACCAAGCCACTTTTTCATCATCAAATTGAATTTCCACTTTTTTTTCCTTCTCGCTAATTTCTGTAATCGTTCCTATTTCTCCATTAAAAACGCCACTTCCCATTTCTTTTTTACCAGAAACTTGCCTTTCCCAATAGATGTCATAATTATTTTTAATTTGCATCACTCGGTCGCCAACTCGATAAACCGCACCCATACTTGCCTTTTCTGGTAAATTATCGATATTAGGATTTAACTGGTCTTGTAAAGCTTTATTTAATTCTTTGGTTCCTAATATTCCTTTTTTGGTAGGGGATAAAACTTGTATATTTTGAAAGTAATCATAATCCCCATAATTTTGCAATCTCCCTGTACATAGGGAAATTACCTCTGCCAACATGTTTTCTTGACTCATTCCCTTTATAAAAAAGAAATCGTCTAGCATTTCTTCTAAAATCTCGTCCTCTCCCTTTTTCAGGAAACGTTCTCCTTGATTCACTCTATGGGCATTTAAGACAATTTTACTCTTGGCTGCTTGTCTAAAAATTTTATCTAGATGAATGGTTGCTATTTGCTCTGAATGAATTAAATCCTTTAAAACACAACCTGGTCCCACAGATGCCAGCTGGTCTTCATCTCCTACTAACACTAGTTTTGTTCCTTGATAGATACATTTTAGTAAATAATTCATTAAAAACATATCTACCATTGACATTTCATCTACCACAATTAAATCGCCATCAATGGGTGCCCCTTCATAATCTGACGTATTTTTATACAGACTATCTTCGTCAATTTTTCCAATTTCTAATAAACGATGTAAAGTAGATGCTTCTTTTCCTGTTGTCTCAGTCATTCTTTTGGCTGCTCTCCCCGTTGGTGCACAAAGAACTACTTTCTTTCCTTTTTCTTCATAAATATCAATCATTGTTTTTATAATGGTAGTCTTTCCCGTACCTGGTCCACCCGTAATAATAGCAACATTATTGTCATTGATTAATTTGATGGCTTCTTTTTGTTTTTCTGACAATTCGATGCTTGACTTTGTCTCTACTTTTTTTAGTTCTGATTCCATATGAGCTACTTTTTTAACATTTTTGGCATTCTGCAATCTGTTAATTCGAATCGCAATTTCTGCTTCTGTATTGAAAAAAGCTTGCAAATAAACATATTCTTCGCCTTCTCTTTCTTCGGTTACAATTTCGTCTTTTACCTTTAAACGAATCAACCCATCTTCCACGTTTTCCGTTGACACATCTAAAAGGTCAATCACAAATTCAATCAAATTACTTTTTAATACACAAGCATGTCCATTATAGGTGCTTCTGATGAGTGCATATTTAATCCCACTCACCACTCTTTTTTCATTATCATAATTAATCCCTAAATCCAGAGCCATTTTATCAATTTGCTTGAAATCCACTCCTCTTGCTATATCAATCAAAATATACGGATTTGCTTCGATCTGCTCAATCGCATTAGCTCCCAATAAATCAAATACTTTTTTCGCATGCTCTGCACCAATGCCAAATCTCTCTAGAAATCCTACAATCTGCCACACTTCCCAATTTTGTATAAAATCTTCTGACATCTGGATGGCCTTACTTTCCGAAATCCCTTTTATCTCTGCCAATCTCTTTGGTTCATATTTAAAAATAGGAATCGTTTCCTCACCAAATCTCTTTACAATCCTTTTGGCTAAAGCCTCCCCAATTCCTTTAATATTTCCATTTGCTAAATATCTCTCTAAAGCCCCTAATGTTTGTGGCATCAATTTTTCAAAAGTATCTATCTTAAATTGTCTTCCATATTCTTTATGCTCTACAAACTTTCCTATCACCTTCAATGTGTCACCACTATTAATAAACGGCAAATATCCCACCACCGTAGTAGTTTCATCTTCTGTCTCAAATTCAGCTATCGTATAACTATTAATTTCATTTTTATAGATAATATCTTGTATTTCTCCTGTAATTTCCATTTAACTCTCCTTTTTGTATAAATACAAGTCTATCATAAATTCTCTCCCTTTTCAAGTAGTGTTTTGGGGACGTGTAATTAATCTGTGATAATATTACCCTAAGA
>CAOJZE010000150.1 GCA_948466095.1 uncultured Clostridium sp. | reverse complement strand
ACTAATATTAATAATACGATTATAGTTAGTACTAACGCTATTAGTGTGATTCCTTTTTCTTGTTTTAATTTCTTCTTCATTTTCTTCTCTCCATTTAATATGATATTTCTAGGTTTTTTCATGGTTTTACCTATAAACCTTGTTTGCTTTTGTCATAATTTATGTTATTATATTATATCTTGTCTATTTTTATTTATATCATATTAAATATTTTTTGTCTAGCTTTTAACAAAAAAATGTAACACTTTTTATGTTACATTTTGCAATCTGGGACACAGGGACGTAGATTATGTCCCTAAATACTTAAAATTACTAACTTAAAGTGTTATTTATTATTTTTGCAACACCGCGTAAGCGACCAAACGAGCCTTTGGCGAGTGCGATTGGAGCAACCTACTATGTTAAAATCTTAAGGTTGCGACACACAAGGTGTAAAAAAATAATAAATAACACTTTAAGTCGATAGAATTATTTATGATAGGACATTATCTACGTCCCCGTGTCCCTATGTCTTAATCTTTAATTTTCTTCTTTGATGAATTAATACATACGCAAGTGTCAATTGTGCCAACATAAAAAAGGCTGACAAACCAAACATATAGCGTAATCCCATAGCATACATAATACCACACAAAAAAGTACCTATAGCTTCACCCAAAGAACCAATCATATATCTTAAATTTGTAAAAGCCAATTGTTTATCCAACTCTATACTATTAATATAGGGAGCATCTGTAACATTCTCATACGCTGTAGAAATCAGCAATGACCACGACATGGCAAGTATTATCACAATCATATTATTGGATAAGAAAGCGAAAGAATATCCAATAAATCGAATTCCAAATTTTATCGTTATGGTTATCGAATCATTTTTAGGAGTAAGAAATTTAAGAGCTATGATGCCAATCAAATCAGCCATCAATCCTATCACCAAAAAATATTTTGTTGCTACACTATCTGAAAAATTTAGATAATTAGTCAAAGTAAGCATTTTCAAGCCTAATGCCGTAGAATATGCGATTTGTCCTATTAAATAATAGATAATATAAGTTGTCCTAAATTGATTCGTAAAAATATACTTAAATATATTGTCTTTTGATGGTTTAATTTCAACATTTTCTACCTTAACCTTCACTAAAATGAGTAACGAAATGATTGAAAATGCAATGGAAATAAATAAACACACATTATAATTAAACACAATTCCCAAAATTGTTTTTCCAATGATAAATCCACCCACTAAAACGCCTAAATCTCGACCAGTATATTCTACTAATTTTCTTTTACTGTATAAAGTATTGCTCTTTTTTATCGTAACAATTAATGGATAAATACTAATAATTATCAATCTTTCTATGATAATATCTGAAATGATGGATAGATTGATACATGAACTCAAACTCGTATGATTGATAAAAAATAGTATTACTAAATTGATTACTTTAAGGAATAAAGCAATCGTTATGAAATTTTTTATTTTATCTAGTTTTATGTATTTTGAAAAAATTAATATGCCAATCACACAAAATAACGTTCCAAAACTTATAATTTGACTTATTTCAGTAGGATTAAGTCCATTATCTTGCATCCATAATTGCCTAAAATTGTTCCATAATCCAATTGATATACTAAATAATAATAGTATGATTAATATCTTATTTTCTGTTTTACTCCATATCTTACTCATATTTTACTCCTCTTGGGACATAGGGACGTAGATTATGTCCTATATTTCTATTTCTTTTGCTAAAAAAGTGGAATAAATAAACACATGACTCACTTTTTTTTGTAAAGCCTCCTCCAATGCTCTTCGATATAATGCTAATTGGGTTTTATACTTATTTACTAACTCTTGTTCTGTTTGAACAAAATCCGTTTTATAATCCACCAAAATCAATTCATCTTGCACATTCACATAGTATAAATCAATGATTCCCTGTACCAATATATTTTCTGGCACATCCTCCTCATATATTTCTTTTGCTGGTAGGGTAATATAAAATGGTTTTTCTTTCTGGATTTCTTTTGCTTGCTTCATCTCTTGCCAAATATTTGACTGCGTAAATTTTAAAATAGCCATTGTATTTATGTTATCAGCCTCTTTTGATGTAATCATTTCTTTGTCTACCATGCCATTTATGAATTCTTTTACCTTCTCTAAGGTATATTCTGTTTTCTCATCCAACTTTTGCATACATAAATGTAATAGTGTTCCCTTTTCTGCTCCTGTCAGTTTCAGTTCTTCATCTTGCTTTGTAAATTTAGGAGAAGGAAAACTAATTTCTATTATTTCTTGTTCTTGTTGTTTTAATTTGGTAACCGATGATTTGGTTGGAATTTTAGTTGATAATTCATAGGCATAAGTATTTTGTAACATACTTTCTATTTCTGCTATTTGTTGTTCCCCTATTTTGTGTTCGTCTAATATTTCCAACAAATTGATGTCTTGTTCTTCTCTTTTTTCGCAAAAATCCAATACCTCTTTTTTGGTATAAGTTTTTAATTCTGCGATTGTTTCCATTTGCTTTGGTTGATAGAAATAAACTAACAAAATCCAATCGATATATTTTTTATATTTTTTCACTAAAATAGGATTGATTTTTTGTTCATGTTTTTGATATCTTTCAATTTGTTGCAATAATTTTTCCTTTTGTTTCTTAACATCCTTTTGGATACCTGATATAATTAATTTTTCTTTTGCCCTTGTTAAAGCAACATATAAAATCCTCATTTCTTCTGACAAGGTTTCTGTTAAAGCCTTGTTACGAATAGCCGCTTTGCTTAAAGTATCATATTGTACTTGTTTTTCATAATCAATATATTTCACTCCAATGCCCAATTCTTGATGTAACAATATATTTTGATTTAAGTCCATTAAGTTGAACTGTTTTCCAGTACTTGCTAAAAACACAACTGGAAATTCCAATCCTTTGCTTTTATGAATACTCATAATGCGAATGACATTGTCATTTTCTCCTATGATTTTAGCAGCTCCCATATCGCCACTGCTTAGTGTTAGCCTCTCGATAAAATGAATGAAATTATATAATCCTTTAAAACTAGCTATTTCATACTGTTTTGCCCTTTCAAACAACATTCTTAAATTAGCTTGTCGTAAAAGTCCATTTGGCATTAGACTAGCATAATTGTAATAACCTGTATCGGAATAGATTTTTCCTATCAATTCATCTAACGCTAAATATTCTTGTTCTTTTCTCCATTGTTGCAGACTTTGTAGGAAAGTTTCTATCTTGTTTTTTAACTCATTTTCTACAGAAAGTTTTGCTTTTTGTAAGCAAGTGTAAAAGTCATCTTGCTTATCTGCTAGACGGATTTGGATTAATTCATCATCTGTAAATTTACCAATATTTGACCTCATAACAGTTACCAGTGGAATGTCTTGCATTGGATTATCAATGATTTTTAGCAAACTCATTATGGTTTGAATTTCA
>CAOJZE010000149.1 GCA_948466095.1 uncultured Clostridium sp. | reverse complement strand
ACCAATGCAATCGTTATATACCAAGAAAAACAAGGAGAGTGTGGAGAACATTATAGAGTAAAAGATAAAAATGGAATGGTAACAATTTATCAAGTTTTAGAAGATGGTACAGAACAGGAACTGGAAACGACAGGGATAACAACAGAGTATTTACCTGATACAGATAAAATTAATATGAAAAATGGAATTCAAGTAAATGGAAAACAAGAATTGAATCAACTGATTGAAGATTTTGAATAAAAAAATTTGAGCCAGAAAATTATCTCCACCTCTATTTAGTTCTAGTATAGATATAAAAAATGTGACATAAAAATGTGACATTTTTTTTGGGAATACTAGACAAAGTTTTTCTAGTATGATATAAATAAAAATAACATAATGTAGGAATGGAATTTCGAAGTTTTATAGGTAAAGTTTTAAATGAAAAAACCTAAATATATCATATTAAATGGGGAGAAGAAAATGAGAAAAACACAAAACCAAGAAACAGGTATCACATTAATTGCACTAGTACTAACTATAATCGTATTGATAATATTAGCAGCAGTAAGTGTAACAACACTAACAGGAGACAATGGCATTTTAACCAAAGCACAAGAAGCAAGAGAGGTAACGAAAAAGGCTGAAATTGAAGAGCAATTAAGATTAGCTCAGTTAAATGCTAAAATAAAAAAATCTGGGGGAGACATTACCATAGAAGATTATCTACAAGAGCTTACAGGAGGACAAATGGACTTTGTAGAAGGAGACACAACCAAATATGGCGATTTATATGACATATATGAAAAAGTAATAGTAATAGAAGGAAAATATATCTATGGATTAAATGAAAAAGATGGTGATGTTATATTTGAACCAAAAGGAACAGAAAATAAAATAATGCCAACTGTAAAATCGATAGAAATTGTTGAAAAAACAGAAACTACCATTACAGTAAAAGTAACTACGATAAGAAACGATGGTGGAAAATTAAAATATTATATTAAGGAAAAAGATGCAATAGAATATGATTTGAGACAAGAACAGGAAGCAGAAGAATTTACTTTTGAGAAGTTAGACCCAAAAAAAACCTACAGTAAAATCAAAGTAGAAGCCATAGCTCCAAATGGAGAAACAGCCTACCTAGAAATAGAGATAAGCAATGTACCAAGCTTAGCAATAGCAGGGGCAGTAACATTAAGTTATCGTGCCAATGGACAAGCAATAGGAGCAGAAGATTGGACACAAGGACCAGTAACAGTAACAGTAAAAGTAAATTCAACTATCAATACACAGGGATATACTTTGCAAACAGCTCAAAGTACAGGAGTAGATAGAGCAGGAGAAATGAATTGGCAAGAAACAGCAAATCAGAGCTTTACTACAAAAGGAACGATTTATGCAAGATTAATTGATAAAACCAATGGTTTGAAAGGAAAAGAATACACAAAAGCAATTGATAAAATTGATACCACATCACCAACCATCAACATGGATGAAACGCAAACAAATATAACAGCAACAACGAATAGTATTACCATAACAGCCAGTGCAACCGATGCAGAAAGTGGAATCGCCAAATACAGCTTTAGTAAAGATAATGGAGTAAATTGGGAATGGAAACCAACAGAAGGAATAGAAGAAGGACAAACAGAAAATAGTTATACCTATAGAGAATTATCCCAAAACCAAACCTATAGACTAAAAATAAAAGTAACAGACAGGGTTGGAAATGAGACAATATCAGGAACGATAACAGAAACAACTGGAACGGTTCCAAATTTACAAGAAGGAGATTTTGATTTTGCTATGGAGGCAGAAGCATGGGGACAGGAAGGATGGACGAATAAAGATGTAACAGTTACTGCTACACCTAAGGTAGATATAACAGGATATCGTCTGCAATCTAGTAAAGATGGAAAAAAATGGGACGATGATACTAGCAGTCAAACATTTAAGGAAAATGGAACTTTTTACGTAAGATTATGGGATGGAACAAACTGGGGTTCTAGTGCAACTGCCAATGTAGATAAGATTGATAAACAACCACCACAGTTAGACATTACTATTTCTTATGAAGATGTTGAGTTGTATGAGTTTGATAAACTTGCTCATGGACTTAAATCAGGTGTTAATTTTTTTGCTAGTATGAGTTTGGCTCACAATTTAGGTGATTATTTCTGGGGCGATGATGTTGTGGGTGGACCTTTTCCTTCTGCTTATTATCAACGTACTAAAACTTTGTCACCTGAGGATAATTCTGCTCACTATTCCAATGCCAAGAGGAGTACTAAATCTTGGGAAAAAAGAATTTGGAAAGTATATCATCATCCTATTGATGACCCAGATAATACAGGAGAGGAAAGTGGTGTTCGGTCTAAACAACCTAAAGTGGGACATACCAGAACAATATAAAGAAAATTTAAAACACGAGGGATATTCAAATGGTGGATGGACTTTCGTGGGTGAGGCTGTGAATGGTTATACTGATTTTCCTATGACTCTGTATTGTTGGGATAGAGCTGGAAATGAGTCTGAAAAAATTAATCTAGCAACAGCTTCAGCTTTTACAGTAAAAGAATTAAAAAGTGCAGATTCTTCTGTAAAAGAGAGATTAGGTTTTGGAGATATTATTGTAGGGCGAAGTTCTTTGACAAGGAAACATCGTTCCTACGAATTAAATAAAATTTATTATCTTAGTGGCACGAAAGGAGAAATGGGAGATGTTTCTAAATTGCCTGCTGCTGCTCCTGGTTACTATCGTTGTAAAGAAACCTATAATTTACCAGATGGGACAGTGCCTGGTACTGGAAAAGATATAACAGAGGTTTGTGATTATATTGGAGAACATTATATTGTTGAGTAGAAAATGTAAGGATGATAAAAATTAATAAAAAGGGAGTAAAGAATAAAAATATGAAAACAAGTAAGAAAAACCTAATACTACTATTAATAGTAGTAGTATTAGTGATAATCATTATGATATTTTTTGTAGTAATGAACAGAAAAGGGAAAGATACAAACGAAAATGTAGTAGAAAATAATGACACCAATTTTACAGACCAAGAAGGAGAAACACAATTTTATGAAGAATTAGAAGATGGAACAAAAGTGAATACAAGTGAAAAATTAAAAGAAACTAAAATATTAAATGGTTTAGAGATTAAAAATATACAATTAACCAATAAAAATAATCAAAGTATGCTATTAGCAGAAATAGAAAATAAGACTGGAAAAGAAACACAAGAAATATTAATAAATGTGATTTTTTCAGATAAGGAAGGAAACCAAATAGGAAAAATAGGAGGAATGATAGCACCATTAAAAGATGGTGAAAAGACAAAACTAAGCAGTAGTTCTATGAAGGACTACTCCAATGCCTACAATTTTGAAATAAAAATAAAAGAATGAGGACACGGGGACATTATCTACGTCCCCGTGTCCTCATTTCTTCTTTTTTTCTTTTTTATCAACGGTAA
>CAOJZE010000148.1 GCA_948466095.1 uncultured Clostridium sp. | reverse complement strand
AGAAACAGAATAAAAATATGCTAAAAAACCAATATGAAAAATATTGGTTTTTTACTTTTTGAGTTATCACAAATAAAAATATATAAACTTTTTAATAAATTGTAATTTAAAATATTGCTAATATTTTTCTCATATGTTATGATAATATTTGGCAAAAATGTTAATACTAATAATATATAGTTAAAGGAGGCAATTACATGAAATTTGAACAATGGAAAGGATTTAATTTAGGGGATTGGCAAGATGAGATAAATGTTAGAGATTTTATTCAAAAAAATTACACACCTTATGAAGGTGATGATAGTTTCTTAGCAGAAGCTACCGAAAAAACAAAAAAATTATGGAATGAGGTATTAGAGCTATACAAAAAAGAACATGATGCACCTGGTAGTGTTTTAGATATTGATACTAAAACAGCGTCCATGATTGCTAGCCATGAAGCAGGCTATATTAATAAAGAGCTAGAAAATATTGTTGGATTGCAAACAGATGCACCTTTAAAAAGAGCAATCATGCCATTTGGTGGAATTCGAATCGTAGAAAAATCTTGTGAAGCCTATGGGAGAAAAGTAGACCCACAAACCGATGAAATTTTCCATAAATATAGAAAAACTCATAATGATGGTGTTTTTAGTGTGTACACACCAGATATTAGAGCAGCCAGAAGTTCTCACTTAATCACAGGTCTTCCAGATGGTTATGGACGTGGAAGAATTATCGGAGATTACAGAAGAGTTGCTTTATATGGTGTAGACACTTTAATCGAAGAAAAGAAAGAAGAATTATGTGTTTTAAATGTAGATGAAATGACAGAAGCTGTCATTCGCGAAAGAGAAGAAATTAGTGAACAAATCAAAGCTTTAAGTGAATTAAAAATAATGGCTTCTAAATATGGATTTGATATTGCTAATCCAGCATCGAACGCAAAAGAAGCTGTACAATGGTTATATTTTGGTTATTTAGCTGCTATCAAAGACCAGAATGGTGCTGCTATGAGTATCGGAAGAACCTCAAGCTTTTTAGATATTTATTTTGAAAGAGATTTAAAAAATGGGGTATTAACCGAAGCAGAAGCTCAAGAAATTATGGACCATTTTGTTATGAAATTAAGATTAGTACGTTTCTTAAGAACACCTGAATACAATGAATTATTCAGTGGAGATCCTGTATGGGTAACAGAAAGCATTGGAGGTATGGGAATTGATGGAAGAACCTTAGTTACCAAAAACTCTTTTAGAATTCTTCATACACTTGAAACCTTAGGTCCTGCACCAGAGCCAAACTTAACGGTTTTATGGTCTACCAAGCTACCAGAAGGATTTAAAAAATATACTACTAAGTTATCTATCCATACATCATCTATTCAGTATGAAAACGACGACTTAATGAGAATTACATTAGGAGATGACTATGGTATTGCTTGTTGTGTATCCCCAATGAAAATAGGAAAACAAATGCAATTCTTCGGTGCGAGAGCAAACTTAGCCAAAACATTATTATATGCTATTAACGGTGGTAGAGATGCTATGTCTGGAAAACAAGTAGCACCAAAATTCGAACCAATTACTTCTGAATATTTAGATTATGATGAAGTGATGGAAAAATTCAATCAAATGATGGATTATGTAGCAAAAATCTACATCAAGGCATTAAATATCATCCATTATATGCATGACAAATATTCCTATGAAGCAATCGAAATGGCATTACATGATAGAGAAATCATTCGTACTATGGCTTGTGGAATTGCTGGATTATCCGTTGTTGCTGATTCTTTATCTGCTATAAAATATGCCAAAGTAAAAGTGGTTCGTAATGAAACAGGCTTAGCTACCGATTATATGGTAGAAGGTGATTTCCCAAAATACGGAAATGATGATGACAGAGTTGACCAAATTGCAGTTGATGTTGTAAAAAACTTTATGAATAAATTAAGAAGACATCAAACCTATCGAAATGCAAAACACACCTTATCTATTTTAACCATCACTTCTAATGTTGTTTATGGTAAAGCAACAGGAAATACACCAGATGGAAGAAGAGCAGGTGAACCATTCGGACCTGGAGCCAATCCTTTACATGGAAGAGATACTAATGGAGCTTTATCGGTTATGAATTCCATTGCAAAACTGCCATTTGACTCTGCTGAGGACGGTATTTCTTATACCTTTTCTATTACACCAGGAACACTTGGAAAATCAGAAGATGAAAGAATTACTAACTTAGTTAACATGTTAGACGGTTACTTTGCACAAACAGGACATCACATCAATGTCAATGTATTTGATAGAAGTTTATTAGAAGATGCTATGGAACATCCTGAAAAATATCCTCAATTAACTATCCGAGTTTCTGGTTATGCTGTAAACTTTACAAAACTAACTAGAGAGCAACAATTGGATGTTATTAATAGAACCATTCATGAGAAAATTTAACATAATTTTGGGGATACCCTTATCTGTACGAACATCAAGCGAGCTTACAGATAAGTGATACCTTTCGATACGGAGGAAAAAATCATCCTTCGTTTTCTTTATCGCAATAGGCAATGAAGATTAGGGTACGTTTTCTAAAATCTCTTAAGAACTATCCCCTATTCCCTATCTAAAAAGGAGCAAAAAATGGAAGAAAAAGATTTAAGATATTATGCTAAAGTTCATTCTATTGAATCTTTTGGTACAGTAGATGGACCTGGCATTCGATTTGTACTTTTTTTGCAAGGATGTCATTTAGAGTGCAAATACTGCCACAATCGTGATACTTGGGATATAAATGGTGGAAACTATAAATCACTAGATGACATTTTTAATAAAATTATGCGTTATAAAAATTATATTTGTCCCAATCGGTGGTGTTACAGTTACTGGTGGAGAACCTCTCTTGCAAGTTAAGTTTTTGATTGAACTTTTTAGTCGATTAAAAGAACAAAATATTCACACTTGTATTGATACATCACGGTATGGTTGCTTTAACAGATGACATTAAAAAAGTATTGTCTCTAACCGACTTAGTTTTATTGGATATCAAGCATATAAATGATGAAAAAAGTAAAAAATTAGTTGGTTTTTCTAATAAACTAGAATTGGAATTTGCTAAGTATTTAAGCAGTAACAATATTCCTATTTGGATTCGACAAGTTTTAATTCCTGGTTATACAGATGATGAAAAAGATTTACTTAAATTAAAGACTTTTATTGCTAATCTAAAGACAGTTCAAAAAGTTGAATTTCTTCCTTATCATGATATGGGAAAATTCAAATGGAAGAGACTTGGGCTTGACTACGCCCTAGAAAATGTTAGAAATGCGAATTCAGATGATATTGAAAAAGCAAAAAAGATTTTAGGAATTAGCTAATAGATTACCAAGAGGGACGCACCTTTTTGACAATTCTAATTTTATTATTATATCTTAAAAAGGTTATTATATTTTTTATGAAGCAACATTTCGGGAGGACCAACAAGCTACAGTCTGTTAAGAATTTACAGACTGT
>CAOJZE010000147.1 GCA_948466095.1 uncultured Clostridium sp. | reverse complement strand
TATCTCTATCTTTTTGACTTTGATAAGTACCTAAATGAGATATATCAGCATCATTTAAAACATCAATGGTTCTAGAAAGACCAGAAAATCCCATGTCTAAACAATGATTTCCGGCAGTGGATATAACGTCAAGACCAATTTTTTTCAAGTCATAAGCTAGGTTATCAGGAGAATTGAAGGTTGGATAATTACTGTATCCTCGTTCTTTTCCTGCAAAAGTAGTTTCTAAACTTCCAATTGTAATATCCGTCATTTTCGTGTAACGATAAATATCTTCAAAAACATAAGAAAAATCATAATCATCGGCTTCTTCCACATAAGCATCTAGATATTGTGTGTTATGACACATAATGTCACCGATAGCCGTCATGGTGATAGTAGTGTCTTTTTTTGTTTGCTCATTTTTTTCTTGGGCTAAAGCTTCGGCTTCTGATATATGCTGTTGTATTTCTGCATCAACAGCTTTTGCAAATTGTTTACGTTGAATATAATGATAGGTTTGATAGACAATTGTGATACACAATAACAAAACAAGAAGACCAATGGATAGAAAAGATAAATATTGAATGATTTTTCTATCTTGGTATTCTTTATCAAAAACTTTGATTTTTCTGTTTCCTCTTCCTCTTTGATTTCTTCTCATACTAAAAACCTCTTTTGGCAATTTTTCTATCAACAAATTATCACAAAAAATAAAAAATTTCAATAAAATGTATAATTTTAGAATAAAAACATATACTAATTAAAAATTAAATGATTTATTTTAAAGATAATAAAGGAGGGAAAACAGGTGAAAGTAATTGATAAAATAGCTTTAGTGCTAATTATTATAGGTGCGATTAATTGGGGACTAATAGGAATTTTCAATTTTAATTTAGTGGGTGCCATTTTTGGAGATATGACTGTACTTTCGAGAATTATTTATGGACTAGTTGGTGTTTCTGGATTATGGGGAATTAAATTATTGTTGGATGATTAGAAAAAAGAACCGGTATTAAGACCGGTTCTTTTTAAGATACTTTGCCTCCTCAGCGGAATCTGACTGGTTGGATAATCTGTTTGAATGAGACTCCGACTGAATGCCAAACTCCATGGATAATCTGTTGACCAGATGCTCTCCACTTTCAGTATGTCTTGTCCAACCATGTAATTGGTACCTTGATGTTTTTTTGCGAGGCATAATCTTTCCTCCTTTAATAAGAAACTAAATTTAAAGTATCAATATTATTATAACACAGATAAAAAAAAACTACATTTTCTTGAAAAATCAATCTATATCATGTATAATACTAAAAGTTATAAGGAGGAGAAAATATGTTAAATGCAAACGGAGTTACCGTTCGATTTGGAAAAAGAGTATTATTTGAAGATGTAAACATTCGATTTGGAAAAGGAAACTGTTATGGAATTATTGGAGCGAATGGAGCAGGAAAATCAACATTTCTAAAGGTGCTATCAGGAGAAATAGAACCAAGCAAAGGAGATGTCAGTCTTGATAAAGGAGAAAGACTATCTATATTAAAGCAAGACCACTTTGCGTATGAAGAATTTTCGGTTATAGACACGGTTATCATGGGAAACAAAGAACTTTATGACATTATGAAAGAAAAAGATGAGATTTATGCCAAACCAGATTTTTCCGAAGAAGACGGAATGAAAGCTGCCAAATTAGAAGAAAGATTTGCGGAGTTAGACGGTTGGAATGCAGAATCAAATGCGGCGATATTATTAAATGATTTAGGAATCATACCAGAAAATCATTATAAATTAATGAAAGAAATCGAAGCAAAAGACAAAGTAAAAGTGTTATTAGCGCAAAGTTTATTTGGAAACCCAGATGTCTTATTATTAGACGAGCCTACCAATGACTTGGATTTGAAAAGCATTAATTGGTTACAGGACTTTTTAATGGATTTTGAAAATACCGTAATTGTTGTATCACATGATAGATATTTCTTAAACAAAGTATGTACTCATATCGCAGACGTAGACTTTGGAAAAATCAAAGTCTATCCAGGAAACTATGATTTTTGGTATGAGTCAAGTCAATTAGCATTAAAACAAGCAAGAGAACAAAACAAGAAAAAAGAAGAAAAAATCAAAGAATTACAAGATTTCATTGCCAGATTTAGTGCCAATGCTTCTAAATCAAAACAAGCAACTTCTAGAAAGAAAACGCTAGAAAAAATAGAACTAGATGAAATCAAACCATCCAATAGAAAGTACCCTTATGTGGATTTCAAGCCAGAAAGAGAACCAGGAAAAGAAATTTTGCAAGTAAAAAATATTTCAAAGACAGTAGAAGGAGTAAAAGTATTAGACAATATATCCTTTGATGTCAAACAAGGAGATAAAATTGCCTTTTTAGCAGATAACGAAATTGCCAAAACCGTATTATTTCAAATTATTAGTGGAGAATTAGAGCCAGATGAAGGAGAGTTAGTATGGGGAACAACGATTACGCAAAACTACTTTCCAAAAGATAATAACTATTTGTTTGATACTGATGAAGATGTGACGGAATGGTTGAGAAAGTATTCAAAAGACCCTGACGAAACTTATGTAAGAAGCTTTTTAGGAAGAATGTTATTTTCTGGTGATGAAGCTTTGAAAGAGGTAAAAGTTTTATCAGGTGGAGAAAAGGTAAGATGTGTTTTATCAAAAATGATGTTATCAGGTGCTAATTTCTTGATTTTTGATGAACCAACCAATCATCTAGATATGGAAAGCATTACATCTGTCAACGAAGGCATGAAAAAATTTATCGGAAATATCTTATTTACCTCACATGACCATGAATTAACACAAACCGTAGCAAATCGAATTATCGATATCAAGGAAGATGGTCAAGTGATGGATAGAGAGATTACCTATAACGAGTATTTAGGAGTAGAATAATCATGATTTTGGGGACGGAGGAAAAAATCATGATGAGATTTCTTTAAAGAAGATAGCATTTTATTGAAAATTTATTTGTGTCCTCATCTAAACTTAGAACTAGTAGGGTAATATAGAGGAATTAAGGAGGAATAAAATGGCTCGTGTGGATAAAATTAATTATTATTTAAACATTGCAGAAACGGTAGCAGAGCGAGGAACTTGCTTAAGAAATAATTATGGAAGTATTATTGTAAAAAATGATGAAATCATATCAACGGGATATTCTGGTGCTCCACGAGGCAGAAAAAATTGTTTAGATTTGGGCTATTGCATTAAAAGTGATATGCCAAGCGGTAAGGGATATGATAAGTGTAGGTCAGTTCACAGCGAACAAAATGCTATGCTTAGTGCAGCTAGAAAAGATATGATTGGTGCTACTTTGTATATGGTGGGTATTAATAATAGAAATGGAGAATATGTGACAGATAATTGGCCTTGTACGTTTTGCAAGAGGATGTTGATTAATGCTGGTATTAAAGAAGTGGTTATGAGAGATACCAAGACAACGTATCGAATTGAACAGGTGCAAGATTGGATTGAAAATGATGATTCGTTGGAGTATTAATCATGATTTTAGGGACGCCCTTAGCTGTGCGAGCATTAAGCGAGCTTACAGATAAGTAATACC
>CAOJZE010000146.1 GCA_948466095.1 uncultured Clostridium sp. | reverse complement strand
GGGACCAACAAGCTACAGTCTGTTAAGAATTTACAGGCTGTGTAATGTTGGGAGTTGTAAATAAAAAATATAATAACCTTTTATGAATTACTTGATTGTGACAAAAAGGGGCGACCCTCTTGTCACACAATATTTTCTATTTTATAGCCAACACCCCATATCACTTTTAAATATTTGGGGTCTTTGGGATTAATTTCTATTTTTTCTCGAATATGTCTAATATGAACAGCAATAATATTTTCTGCTCCAAAACCTTCTTCTTTCCATACATTTTCATAAATTTCTGGAATCGAGTACACTTTTCCTTTATTTTCCAATAAAAATTTCAAAATATTGAATTCGGTTGCTGTCAATTTAACTTCTTTTCCATCTACTGTTACGATTTTTGTTTCATCATTGATGACTAATTCACCAGTCTGATAAATTTTGCTACTATCTTTATTTTCTAATGAACCTAAACTGACATATCTTCTTAGATTGGAATTGACCCTCGCAATTAATTCTAATGGATTAAATGGCTTGGTAATATAATCATCTGCTCCTGAATTCAATCCTCCTATTTTGTCATAGTCCTCTGATTTGGCAGATAGCAAAATGACTGGTATACTTTTATCTTTTCTGATTTCTTCTAATGTTTCCATTCCATCTTTTTCTGGCATCATGATATCTAATATAACAAGATGAATTTCATTTTCTTGTATGACTTTTAGTGCTTGCTTTCCATTGTATGCTTTTACTATGTTGTATCCTTCTTTTTTTAAGTAAATCTCAATAGCTCCTACAATTTCTTTATCATCATCTACAACTAATACATTATACATTTTTCATTTCCCCTCTTTACTCTAAGTATATCACAAACTTTCTGAATAAAAAATAGAGAAAATATTAATTTTCTCTTAAACACCTACTTTTTCAATATGAAGCCATCTGATTTTTTGGAAATTGTACTCTGCTATTGGTTTATCAAAACTATCTAATGTATGAGAAGCAATTTTAATGCCACGTAATGTAAACTTACTGTCAATTCCCACAATAACTAAAGTATGCCCAAACTGTTCTCCCTCAAAAGATAATTGTGCAATGTCTCCTATTTCTATTTTAGTTTGAGTGGTTTCCATTGCTTGCGGTCCAATACCTTTATTGTTTATTAAAAATTGATGTAAGTACTCGACCCCACTCCAGGATGGCGATTTGTTATTGCCATTGATGTAATACCATCCCAAATCTTTTGTGTAATTCATTTTTTGACTTCCTTCATAAATGCATTGGGAAGCAAAACTGGTGCAATCTCCCCCCACATTGTCAAAGTTATAGTATTTTGGATTTCGTGAAAAAGCCCATTTTTGTGCATAGTTTACGACTGCTAGTCTGTTGTATGGAATATATTTCATCGTGGATTCCTCCTTAATTCAATATATTGTTTTAGTATAAAAAAAGAACAGCTCTATGCTGTTTCTTTTTCATCCTGTTTATCAGGCACTTGTCTTTTCTTTTTCACCATTGGTTTACGAACGGTTTTCTCCTTATTAATAACCGTTTCTGGTCCTTTTCGATTTAGAACTGTATCCTTTGTTATAGTACACTTCTCAATATTTGGATTAGAAGGTATTTCATACATAATATCTCTCATAATCTCCTCTATGATTGAACGAAGTCCCCTTGCTCCTGTCTTTCTTTCAATTGCCTTTTCTACAATTGCTTCAATGGCTTCTTGCTCAAAGTTTAATTCCACATTATCAATTTGGAATAACTTTTGATATTGTTTTACTAATGCATTTTTAGGTTCTACCAATATTTTAACCAAAGCCTCTTTATCCAATTCTTTTAATGTGGCAATAATTGGTAATCTTCCTATAAACTCTGGTATCAAACCAAACTTCAATAAATCTTGTGGCAATAATTCTTGGAAAATTTCATATTGTTTGATTTCTTTTTTACTTTTAATTTGGCTTCCAAATCCAATTGCTTTTTCTCCTGTTCTATCTTTTATGATGTCTTCTAATCCTTCAAAAGCTCCTCCACAAATAATTAATATATTTTCTGTATTAATTTGAAGCAATTCTTGATTTGGATGTTTTCTTCCCCCTTGTGGTGGAACAGATGCAACGGTTCCTTCAATAATTTTTAATAGTGCTTGTTGCACACCTTCTCCACTGACATCTCTAGTAATCGATGGATTTTCAGATTTTCTTGTTATTTTATCAATTTCATCAATATAGATAATTCCTTTTTCCGCTTTTTCAATGTCACCATCTGCTGCTTGAATCAACTTTAATAAGATGTTTTCTACATCTTCTCCCACATACCCTGCTTCTGTTAGAGTAGTCGCATCTGCTATGGCAAATGGTACATTTAAGATTTTAGCCAAAGTTCTTGCCAATAAAGTCTTTCCACAACCAGTTGGTCCCAAAAGCAAAATATTACTTTTTTGAATCTCCACATCATCTTTTGAAGCATTTTCCTCATGAGCAACCCTTTTATAATGATTATACACAGCTACTGACAACGTCTTTTTTGCTTCTTCCTGTCCTATTACATAATCATCCAATACTTGTTTAATCTCCTTTGGACTAGGAATATCATTCAATTCATTTAATGTATATCCTGCTTTTTCGTCATCATATAATTCTGTTTCTATAATGCTAGTACAAAGTTCTACACATTCATCACAAATATATACGCCTGGTCCAGCCACTATTTTTCTAACATTTTCTTGTGCCTTTCCACAAAAAGAGCATCTTACACTTTTTGGTGTATCATTTTTTGCCATTTTCTATTTTTCCTTTCTCCTTTGAGACAAGAGGGACAGGTTTCTTTTGTCTCACATTTTTTGTCGTTTTTTATCATTTTCTTTATTCGACATTTTTCTATCTAAATTTATGAGACAAAAGAAACCTGTCCCCCTTGTCTCACTTTTCTTTCTATTTTCTCTTATCCATAATACCATCAATCAAGCCATATTTCAAAGCTTCTTCTGCTGTCATATAATTATCTCTTTCTGTATCTTTTTGGATGGTTTCTATACTTTGACCTGTTCTATCACTTAAGAATTTATTTAATTTATCTCTGGTTTTTACTAAATGGTCTGCATGAATTTTTACTTCTGTTGTTTGCCCTGAAATTCCGCCACCACCAATTAATGGTTGATGAATTAGAATTTCAGCATTTGGTGTGGCAAATCTTTTTCCTTTTTCTCCAGCTGCTAAAAGTGCTGCTCCCATACTAGCTGCCATTCCTACACATATCGTAGAGACTGGACATTTGATATAATTCATGGTGTCTATAATTCCCATTCCATCTGTAATAGAACCTCCTGGTGAATTAATATATAAATTAATGTCTTTATCTGGGTCTTCTGATTCCAAGAATAATAATTGTGCAATGATTAAACTAGACGTAGTTGGGTTTACATCTTCTCCTAAAAATATAATTCTATCTTTTAACAATCTTGAGAAAATATCATAAGACCTCTCTCCTTTACTTGTTTGCTCAATTACATAAGGTACTAAACTATTTTTTTCTAACATAATTTTCCTCCTTGTTTTTATTGTATCAATCCATAAGATACATTTTAATGATAAAAAAGCATAAAATCCAAAAAGCTGGGGTTAAAATTTAACTTCCTAATTTATACCCCAACCTTTCATCTTATTACTTGTAATATTTTTTGTAAAGTTTATTATA
>CAOJZE010000145.1 GCA_948466095.1 uncultured Clostridium sp. | reverse complement strand
TTTTGTAAGAATCGAAAAAGAAATCGATGGAGAAATCAAAGCCAAAAAGATTGAAACCAGTGTTGGTAGAATTATATTTAACAAAGGAATACCACAAGACTTAGGATTTATCGATAGAAAAAAAGACCCATTCCAATATGAAATTGATTTTCCAGTTATGAAAAAATCAATGGGAAATATCATTGAAAGAGTCATCAGAACACATGGATTATCAGAATCAGCAGAAGTAATCGACTATATTAAAGCATTAGGCTTCAAATATTCAACCTTAGCAGGAATTACTTTCTCTATGGATGATGTGCAAGTACCAGCTGCGAAAAAGAATTTATTAGAAGAAGCGGATGAAAAAGTAGCAACTATTCGAAAACAATATGCAAGAGGTTTGATAACAGATGATGAAAGATACAATGCTGTTATTGATGTATGGGAAGATACAACCAAACACGTAAGTACTAGCATGGAGGAAAACTTTGACGAATTAAATCCAATCTACATGATGGTTAAATCAGGAGCCCGTGGTAATATGAACCAATTAAGACAAATTGCAGGTATTCGTGGATTGATGGCAAGCACAACAGGTAAAGCAGTAGAAATTCCAATTAAATCTTCTTTTGCAGAAGGATTGGATGCCTTAGAATACTTTATCTCTGCACATGGTGCTCGTAAGGGACTTTCTGATACCGCTTTAAGAACAGCTGACTCTGGATATTTAACGAGAAGATTGGTAGATGTATCACAAGATATTATTGTTAGAGAACAAGACTGTGGAACACAAGATGGAATCGATGTTTATGATATTAAAGATGGAAATCAAATTATTGAAAAAATGCAAGAAAGATTGCTAGGAAGATTCCCAGTAGAAGATGTCATCCATCCAAAGACTAAAAAAGTAATCGTGGATAAAGATACGATGATTACAGAACCTATGGCAGAACAAATTGTAGAGGCTGGCATTGATAAACTAAAAGTACGTTCTGTTTTAGGATGTCGTTCAAAACATGGTGTATGTCAAAAATGCTATGGTATGGGATTAGCAAGACGTGACTTAGTATCCATCGGAGAAGCCATTGGTATTATTGCTGCACAATCCATTGGTGAGCCAGGTACACAGCTTACCATGAGAACGATTCACTCTGGTGGTGTTGCTGGTGTAGCTGATATTACACAAGGTCTTCCTAGAGTAGAAGAATTGTTTGAAGCTAGAAAACCAAAGGGATTAGCCATTATTTCTGAAATCGATGGTAAAGTAAAAATAAAAGAGACGAAAAAGAAAAAAGAGGTTATCGTAACATCAAATGATAATTCAAAATCTTATACCATACCATTTGGTTCTAAAATGAAGGTAAAAGATGGAGATTTAGTAGAAGCAGGAGAACCATTAATTGAAGGTTCTATCAATCCAAGTGAAATCTTAGAAATTAAAGGACCAGAAGGTGTATACGAATACTTAATTTCAGAGGTACAAAAAGTGTATAGAAATCAAGGTGTTGATATTAATGATAAACACATTGAAGTAATTGGTAGACAAATGCTTAAGAAAATTAGAGTAGAAGATAATGCCGATACGGATATGTTCCCAGGTTCTTTGATTGATATGTACGAATTTGAAGATAAAAACAACGAGGTGATAGCAGATGGAAAACGTCCTGCAACAGGTAAGAGAGTGTTACTAGGTATTACAAAGGCTTCTCTTGCAACCGATAGTTTCTTATCAGCAGCCTCTTTCCAAGAGACAACAAGAGTTCTTACAGAAGCTGCTGTTAAAGGTAAGACAGATGATTTAGTGGGATTGAAAGAAAATGTTATTATTGGTAAGTTGATTCCAGCAGGTACCGGAATGCAAAAATATCAAAATATTCATATTAATACAGAAGAGGAATTAGAAGAAACAGCAGATGTAGTAGAGTAATTTTTACTAAAAAGTTTATTATATTTTTTATTTGTAACTCCCAACATCGCACAGTCTGTAATTACATAACAGACTGTAAGCTTGTTGGTCCCCACGAATTGTTACTTCATAAAAAATATAATAAACTTTCAAATGAAAAAATAAAAAGATGAAACCGTAATGATACCCCAAATGGGATTTTGCGGTTTCATTTTGCTTGACAAATAGCCTATTTACTAGTAAAATAGAATCGTATTAAAATGTTCTTAAATAAAGGAGAAATGTATGCAAAATAACAACAGAAAAGTCTTAGATACTTTAGTATCTAAAACCAAAATATATTTAGCGATTATATTTGTCTTACTGGTAGTCATATGTATTGAAAATATTTACATGATATTGCCATCTACCTGCATTTTTGTGGCAATATTGTTATATAGTTATTATACAAACAATAAAAGAAAAAGTGAATTATCCGAAACATTACAAGATTTAACATTAACAGTAGACTCAACTGCCAAAACGAGTTTAATTAATTCGCCATTTCCATTAGTCATATTAGAAACAGACGGAAATGTCGTATGGAAAAGTTCAAAATTCACTTCTGAATTTGCTAATATAGATATTCATACATATATCAAAGAATTAAGTATGGAAATCAAAGACGAAATAGAGAAAAGAAAAGAAGAAAGTAAAGGAAAGACAAGTCAAGATATTATTAGGCGATTAGAAATTGACAAAAAAGTATATCAAATTGTTGGAAGATATGTCAAGGTAAAGAGAAACAAGAAAGAATATATGGTGATTTTATATTTCATGGATGATACAGAAAATGTAAAATTACAAAAAGAATACCAAGATTCTAAATCTTGTGTGGGGATTATTATCGTAGATAACTATGAAGAAACCATGCAAAGATTAGAGAGTGAAGAAAAACCACAAGTGATAGCACAAATGGATAAATACATTTATGAATGGACAGACGGAACCAATGGAATTTTAATAAAAACAGAAAAAGATAGGTATCTTTACTTTTTTGAACAAAGGTATTTAGACGGTATGAAAGAAGACAAGTTTAGCATATTAGATAAAATGAAGGAAATTGACACAAAGGAGAAAGTGCAATTTACCTTAAGTATTGCCATTTCTAATGAAGGAGATACGGAAAAAGATAAATATAAATCAGCACAAGCAGCGATGGACATTGTTTTAGGTCGTGGTGGAGACCAAGCGGTTATTCGAGAAAACGACATTTATAAATTCTTTGGAGGAAGAGCACAAGAAGTTGAAAAAAGAACAAAAGTAAAAGCAAGAGTAGTAGCACAAGCATTAGAAAATTTAATCAAAAAATCCAAAAAAGTAATGATAATGGGACACACCAATTCAGACATGGATTGTGTAGGAGCAAGTTTAGGGATTTATCGATTAGCTAAAACTTTAGAAAAAAATGCTTATATTGTAATGGATCATAAGACATCAACTTTAGAGGCTTTTAGAAAATCCATTGAAAAAGATGAAGAATATGAAGACGTTATCATAAACAAAGAGGTAGCTTTAGAAAATGTGGATGAAGATACTTTATTGGTAGTAGTAGATACCCATAAAATGAATTATGTAGAAGCACCAGAATTATTTGATAAAGTAAAGGAAATTGTAATTATTGACCATCATAGAAGAAGTGCAGATTTTATTGAAGAAGCTACTCTTACCTTCCAAGAAGTATATGCTTCTTCAGCAGCAGAGCTAGTAACAGAATTATTACAATATGTAGAAGGGGAAATCCAACTAAAAACCATAGAAGCGGAAAGTTTGTATGCAGGAGTTATGATGGATACGAAGAATTTTACGTATAAAACAGGAGTAAGAACTTTTGAAGCGGCAGCTTATCTACGCAAATGTGGTGTTGACATTATTCGAGTTAAGAAGTGGTTCCAAAGTGATTTAGAGAGTTTTAATCGAATCGCTGAAATTGTAGGAAAAGCTGAGATAGTAA
>CAOJZE010000144.1 GCA_948466095.1 uncultured Clostridium sp. | reverse complement strand
TCCCTCTTTGAGATATTTTTCATAGAATTGATAATTTTCTCGAATCAGCCTTTTAATAAGATTTCTCTTGACTGCTTTTGCTATTTTGACTCCAATAGCAATTCCAATGCAATTTACTTTTTCCTTATGATTTTTTTTTATGAAAACTTCTATACATTTTCCTGAATAATACTGCCCTTTTGATAAAACGTTTCTAAATTCATAATTTTTTTTCATCATTTTTGTTTTTTTCATTATTCTTTTTTCCTTTCTTTCAAGGCAAATAAAATGAAAAAAATCTATTTTCATTATCATTATGCTTTAAAAGGCCAGTTTTTATGACCTTTTATAAGCTAGCAAAATTACGCTGTTAATTTTTTTCTACCTTTTGCTCTTCTTGCTTTTAATATATTTCTTCCTGCTCTTGTTTTCATTCTTTTCATAAATCCGTGTTCTTTCTTTTCTTGTCTATTTTTTGGTTGAAATGTTCTTTTCATTTTCCCTACACCTCCTACTGATAATTAACAAGTATATCGATTATACAGCAAAATAGTGTCAAAAGTCAAGTAATTTTAGAATTTTTTTATAAAATTATGTAACTATTAAACGTTATTTTATTTTAGTTTAAAAAGTTAATGCATTTTTTCTTCGTAACTCCCAGCTACGAACAGTCTGTAATTACATAACAAACTGTATTCTTGCTGGTCCCCCCGAATTGTTACATCATAAAAAATACATTAACTTTTATAAAAAATGAATAATCTAATCTAATTTATGTTGTTTTATGTAACTTTTTAAGTTTTCCACACTTTTTTCTACCATTATCCACATAAAAAAATTTTTTTCCACAATTTTATTGACTTTTTGTTTATAAATCTGTTATGATTGGAAAGTAAAAATTTATAACAGATTTTTCTTACCAATACTTAAATTTATGTTCGTAAAAATTATGTTTATTTTTACAAAAATATGTCAATTTTTTCAACACTTGTGGATAAATGTGTGGATAATTCCAAAAGAAAGGATAGATGCTAAATGACACTAGATAAAAAAGAACTAATGGAAAAAATAAAATATGAACTAAGAAAAGAATTGACTCAAATTTCTTTTAATACTTGGATTAAACCATTAAACATTAGAAGTATTGATGGGAATCATATTGTTTTTACAACGGTATCTGAATACCAAAAAGATTTCGTAGAAACAAAATATAAACCTCTACTTTTAAACACTTTAAGTTTTATTACTAACAGAGATTGGACTTATACGGTTATTGATTTAGAAAAAGAGGGAAAAGAGAAGATAGAAGAAATAGAAGAAGATAATCACAATGAAAATTCTTCAGAATCTAGAGTAAATAATACATCTTTAGATGCAAAATACACCTTTGAAACTTTTGTCGTAGGAGAAAATAATAAATTTGCTCATGCAGCTGCACTAGCCGTAGGAAATAATAAACCTGCTGAAGCCTATAATCCTTTATTTTTATATGGGGGAGTTGGTTTAGGTAAAACTCACTTAATGCATGCCATTGGTAATAGAATGCTTGAAAATGATAGAAATTGCAATGTTTTATATGTTACTTCTGAAAAATTTACCAATCAACTCATCAATGCAATAAAAGATAATAAAAACGAAATTTTCAGAAACAAATATAGAAATATAGATGTTTTATTAATAGACGATATTCAATTTATTGCTGGGAAAGAAAGAATACAAGAGGAATTTTTCCATACTTTCAACTCTTTGTATGAAGAAAAAAAGCAAATTATCATTTCGAGTGATAAACCACCAAGAGATATTCCTTTTTTAGAGGACCGATTAAAATCCAGATTTGAATGGGGTCTTCTAGCCGATATTTCTTGTCCTGATTATGAAACTCGTTTTGCAATTTTAAGAAAGAAAGCACAAGACGAAAATATTGTTATTGATGATTATATTCTTTCCAATATTGCCAATAAAATTGATTCTAATATTAGGGAACTAGAAGGTGTGTTTAATAAAGTAGTTGCGATTGCTTCTTTAACACATAGTCCCATTACAATAGAACTAGCTGAAAAAACGATTAATGAATTTAAATATGAAAGTGAAAAAGTAATTTCTTCTGACTTTATCAAAGAAACTGTTGCTAAATATTTTAGTATTGATAAAGAAGATTTATCTGGTAATAAACGCTCTAATGATATTGCTTTTCCAAGACAAATTGCTATGTATTTATGTAGAGAAATCGCTAACATGTCTTATCCTCAGATAGGAACAGACTTTGGAGGTAGAGACCACTCAACAGTAATGCATGGATGTAAAAAAATAGAAAAAGAAATAAAAGAAAAAAATAATACTAAGTTAATTGTGGATAGTGTGAAAAATATTATCATAGATGGCAAACAATAGAATTTAAAAATAAATGATACACTTTTTTGAAATTTGTGTTTGAAAAAATGTTGTTTGCTAAGAATAGATTCAATCTGTTCTTACGGAACTGCCATATTGAATATCAACACCCCTATGTTAATAACCTGTTTAAAAACTGTGTATAGGTTGATTTTACACAAATATTATATTTGTTTGTGGATAACTATTGCTTTTTTCCACTAACTTATCAACATCATTTTTTCTAGGGATTCTAACTTTCAACATTGTTTTCCACAATTTCCACAAGACCTAATACTAATACTACTAATAATATTATATATAATATAAAGGAGGAAGCAAAATGAAAATAGTTTGTGATAAGGATACCATCCTGAAAGCTATTAATTCCGTAGTAAAAGGTGTCGCTTCAAAAACGACTATGCCGATACTAGAAGGAATACTAATTCAAACCAATGATAACGAAATAAAATTAACTACCTATGATTTAGAAATAGGAATTGAATATGTGATGGAATGTGAAGTAAAAGAGCAAGGAAGCACAGTTGTAAATGCTATCATGTTTAGTGAAATTATTAGAAAACTACCAGATACAGAGATTTATATTTCTTTAAATTCTCAAAATTTATTAGAAATTGAATGTGAGGGGTCTCTCTATAAATTAGCTACTATGAATCCAGAAGAATTTCCAGAGCTTCCAAAAATTGAGATAGAGAATTCAATTGAAATAGACCAAAATGTTCTAAAAAATATGATAAGAAGGACAATATTTGCAGTTAGTACAGAAGAAAGTAGACCAATTTTTACAGGATGTTTATTTGAAGTAGAGAATAATCAATTAACATTGGTTTCAGTAGATGGTTTTCGATTAGCTTTAAGGTCAATTTATTTAAATAAACAAAGTAATGACTTTCAAGCTGTTATTCCAGGAAAAACATTAAATGAAATCAATAAAATTATAACAGATTCTTTTGAACCAATTAAGCTAGGAGTTGCTAAAAATCAAGCTTTATTTGAAATGGAACATTGTAAAGTAGTAACCAGAATATTAGATGGAGAGTTTTTAAATTATAAAAATGTCATTCCAAGCAATTGGGAAACTAGAATTAAAGTCAATAAAAGTAATATTCAAAATAGTTTTGAAAGAATTAGTTTAATATCAGCATCTAGTGTTGAAAAAGAGAAAAAATATCCAGTGAAAGTACAAGTTGATATAGGAAAAGTAGTGATTTCTTGTACGAATCAAACAGGGGATGCGAAAGAAGAATTATATGTTTCAACAGAAGGAAAAAATCTAGAAGCTGGATTTAATCCAAAATATTTTCTAGATAGTTTAAAAGTAATTGATGAAGAAGAAATTTATATTGAATTTGGAACTAGTATATCACCATGTTTAATTAAATCTACTGAAAATAATGATTATACCTATATGATTTTACCAATTCGATTAAAAGAAGATTAAAAATAAAATTGAGATTTTCTATGCTAATATATTGGCTAGAAAATCTTAATTTTCTCTATTAAAAATAAAAAAAAATT
>CAOJZE010000143.1 GCA_948466095.1 uncultured Clostridium sp. | reverse complement strand
TGTCCCCCAGTCCCCAAAAACGGGATTTTAAGGAACGTCCCTCTCTCCCTCTCTCTCCCCCTTGTCTCAAATTTTAAATGTTTTTAATATTTTTCTTTTTAAAAACAATAAAGGTTGGTATTAGCATAACTACAAAATACAGCATACAAATTACAATTGAAAAACCTATTGTCATGCCTTCCATTTTCGGCAAATTTCCAAACAGATACTCCTCAAAGTTCCAATTCAAGCTAACAAAAAATTTCATAAATTGTACTTTAAATTGTACAACCAGCATATTAATCATATCAGCTGACATATAGCCTAACAATGGGATAGCAATGGCTACTGCACTATTGGTAAATAATGTACTACAAGCAAAAGCAAGTGTTGCCAATAAAATAAGTTTTGGTAATTGTGTCATAATTTCGATTCCCAGATAGCTGAAAATATTTAAGCTTTCCAAACTTTGTGTTGTAAAATCATATGCCAAAATCGGCACAGATAAACTATCATATCCAAAGATAATACCACCTACTAGTAGTTCCATGACAACCACTGACAAAATAGAAAATACAATCATAATAAAAACCGTTATAAACTTTGCCAATAATATTTTATTTCTGCTGTATGGCTTAACTAGTAACAATTTGATGGTTCCTTTGTTGAATTCTTCACTGACGATAGTTCCTGCTATCATAATAATCATAACAATGATAAACAAACCATACTCATTAAAAATGCTTTTCAAAATACCTCTCACATCATTTTGTTTATTGATATCGACATTGTTTTCTAAAATGTATTTGTTAATTTCTCGTTTTTCGATACTTTGATGATACTCTTGCTTTTCTTCATATTTTAATTCTTGTGCATTACTTTCTATGTTGATGATATTTTTAGCTTCCTCTTGATAGATTCCTAAGGCTGCATTTCTAAAATCCTCTCCATATTTAATATCTTTGTTCACTCGAATTTCTGCTACTTCTTTATCGATGTTAGCACTTTTGATAGCTATTTCTAATGATTGTAATTCTTGCTTATCTTCTGTATTTGCTTTTTGATTTTCTAACATAGTTAATACTGTTTTTGCTTGATTTAACTCTTCTTGTGCAAAATATCTCCAATCATCTTGTTCCAACTTTTCTAGAATTTTGTTGATGGTTTTTTCTATTTCTGCTACTTTTTCTGTATCTTTACTTTCTCCATATAAATACGTATTCTTCTCACTTACATGACTACTAACTTGACTTGATAAGACATCTCTTTGCCAAGTTCCTGTTTCATATTTTTGTTTCATTTCATAGATGTCTAACTCTGATTTTAGGTCGATATACATTTTAGTATCACTTGGTTTACTCGGGTCCAATTTGGCTAAATCCTCTTTCAAATATTGAACATAATTATCATTGTATTCATGATAACTACCACTATGGTAAAAGAATTTATAAATACAATTGGTTAAAATAACAAAAGCTAAAACCACTAACAATGTAATATAAATACTTTTCTTCTTGAAAATTTTAATTAATTCATTCTTAATCAATCTACTCAATTACATTCCCTCCTGTCTTTTCAAAAAATGCTTGCTCTAAAGATTTTTCTTCCTCTTTCACTCCGTAAATTTTAATTTGATTTTCTACTAATTTTACAATCGTTTCTGGTATTTCTTTTTTTGGTATATCTAGTTTAAATTTGTCATTTCCCATAATAACTGCTTCTGGTAACAAGGTTTTTATCTTTTTATTATCTTCTACCTCGAATATTTTGAATTGCTTTCCTGCTTGCGTTTTAATTCCAGAAATATCACTTGTTTCAATAATTTCTCCGTTCTTAATAATACAAACTTTATTACACAAATTATCTAATTCCGCTAAATTATGGCTGGATATTAAAATAGCCATTTTCTCTTTTTGGGCTAAATCTACAAGAAGCTCTCTCATTTCCTTGATTCCTTCTGGGTCTAATCCATTGGTTGGTTCATCTAGGATTAACAAATTCGGTTTATGCAAAATCGCCTGCGCAATTCCTAACCTTTGCCTCATACCTAGAGAATATTTGGAAACCTTATCCTTAATTCGATTCTCTAATTTAACTAGTTTCACTACCTCATCAATTCTATCTGGATTAATATTAGCATACAAATTTGCAATTAATTTCAAATTTTCATAACCAGATAAATACATATATAAATCTGGATTTTCTACAATCGCTCCCACTTTTTCGATTGCTTTTGTAAATTGGTTTTCAATATCATAACCATTAATACTAACCTTTCCCTCTGTAATACTTTGCAATCCTAATATCAATTTGATGGTGGTCGTTTTTCCAGCTCCATTTGGTCCAATAAAGCCTAAAATGTCTCCTTCTTCCATGGCAAAAGAAACATTATTTAATATTTGCTTTTTGCCAAATTTCTTGTTTAAATTTTCACATTGTAATATGGTTCTTTCCATTCCCTTCTCCTTTCTTTTCTGTGTGACAAGAGGGGCACCCCTTTTTGTCACTTTTCTTTAGAAGATAGGACATGGGGACGTAGATAATGTCCCTATTATAAAAAATGTATCATATATTAGTAATTTTGTAGATTTAGGGACATTATCTACGTCCCCATATCCCATCTCCTATATTCCATTCTGTTGGATTTATTATAGCATAATTGTTCTGGAAATTCTATTGATTTTTTCTTAATTTTATTGGAAACTTTTCTTAAGACATCATGCATCATTTTTGAAAAAATTCTTGCTATTATATCATAATTATGATATAATTTGTGTATTATAAATAAGGAGGTGCTTTTTATGGCATTTATTAGACCTTGTGCAGATTTAAGAAATAATTATAATGAAATTTCAAGAATTTGTCACGAAACAAAAGAACCATTGTATATCACTAAAAACGGTACAAATGATTTAGTTGTTTTAAGTGATGAAGCATACGAAAATTTGAAAAAAAACTTGGAAGAAACAGAAAATGAAAGAATTGACAGACTTGTGTCTGCACATTTTGATAAGCATTATGCTACATTTGAAGAATTTCAAAAAGATATTTTGGCAAAAATTGAACAAGCACTTAAGGAAATTGATGTAGGACGTTATCGTACTATGGATGAATTTTGTGCAGAAATGGAGGAGAAATATGATTTACATTAAAAAATACATTATAAATCAAACTCCTTCATTTGAAAAAGAATTAGAAAGCATTTACAAATACTTAGCTTTTAAATTAAAAGAACCACTCGTGGCAAAAAACTTTTATAATAAAATTATAAAGGAAATATATTCTTTACAATATTTTCCCAAACGATATATGAGAATTTTTAGTTATAAAAATAGAAACAGAAATATACGAAGATTTTTAATTAATCAATATATTATCGTATATGAAATCAATGTCAACACTCGGTCAAGTTTTCATATTACATATTTTCCACAGTAGTCAGAACTACTTGAATAAATTATAATTCAAAAATTTAAGTCAAAAAATAATTAAAATCATCATTCATACATTAATTCTATTTTAAATCCTTATACACAATTTCCTCTAAAAAATTTTCCTTATTTTTTACTCCCTCACGAATTTCTGTACCACTAATCGGAAATTTTTCTCTTTTTCGGTCAACTTGTATTTCCTTCACACCTAAATCTCTCGCTACAAATTTACCATATAGTTCACTGTTATAAAAATGTGTCACTTGTATTCCTTTAACCATTTGTTTTAAATAATCCGTTTGTATTTTTACACTTTCTTCATCTAAACCATATTGACTTGGTGGATTCTTGGCATAAATTATATTGACATCTGGATACATTTGTTTAATCCAATTAGCTCTAATTTCGATTGAAATTTCTGTTACTTTTGTTTCATAAATAATGACATAGAACTTGTCCATTTCTTTTAGCCCTTTTTCGATTAAATATTGATGTCCTTTATGTAATGGTGCAAATTTCCCAATGGTAAATCCTATTTTCATTACTTTTCACCCCTTTTCATT
>CAOJZE010000142.1 GCA_948466095.1 uncultured Clostridium sp. | reverse complement strand
ACTAATATTAATAATACGATTATAGTTAGTACTAACGCTATTAGTGTGATTCCTTCATTTTTCATCCAATATTCCTTCCCTTCTATATTATTTTCTAAAATATAACATATTAATTTTTATTTTTCAAGTTTATTTCCACATATTGTCGTATTTTTTTGTATTTTTTTTTCTTTTTCGCTTTGTTATGCTATTTATATATTTTTATATTTTATAGTATATTTCTTATATTTTTTGAAAAAAATACAGATACTTGGATTATTTGGGAGGTAAAAAATGAATAGAAATTTTAATAAAAAAATAAATGAAAAAATTATGATTGGAAAAACAATGCAATCTATAAGAAAATCTTTAGGTCTTACACAAGAACAAGTTGCTGAAAAATTATTTTTAGCTCCAAGGTATATTTCTGACATTGAAAGAGACAAAACAAAGGGTAGTATCGATACTTTAGTAAAGCTCTGTAATATTTATCACGTTACTCCCACTTTTATTTTAAAAGATTATCTTAATACCACAGAATTAGAATACGATGATAAATTAATTGGATTTACCCATTTAACCAATCCAGAAAAAGAAATTGTTATTAAATTAATAGAATTCATGAATGCTCAAAAAAATAAAACTTGGGACTTTTAAAAAATTATGTAATAAACTCTTATTTGATTTTTATTACATAATCTTTACAATAGTCTCATTTTTAAAAATAACAACCTTCTATTATAATTTTGAAAGCTGTTTTAAATCCTAATTTAAATTGTTCTTCTGCCTCTATTGCATCCTTCATATTTCTTATTTCTAAATATTTCTTAAACCCATCAATAGGCAATAATTTTTCCTCTTGTCTTTTTACTAATTTCATTACTCTAATATACTCTTTTGTTATGGGTTGTTGTTCTGCCAGATTAAAATTATTATTATATATTTTACCAAGAATATCACCTTCTAAATATTCTTCTAATAAATGACAGCCTTTCATAATACATCTCCTTTCTTAATCTTATTGTATTGTTTTTATAACCTTTTAGGGTTGTTTTTTTATGAAAGTTCTTTTTTAGTTCATCAAATCCACTTTATTTTTATTAAAAGATAGCATATCAAAAATTTTACCATACAAAAAACACTACCTAAAAAATTTATTAAGTAGTGTTTTATTATATTTAGAAATCTATTTTCTCCTGTACCCAAGTAGCAACATCATCAATTTTCAATCGAATTTGCTCCATGGTATCCCTATCTCTTATGGTGACTGTCTCATCTTCTAATGTATCAAAATCCACCGTAACACAATATGGAGTACCAATTTCATCTTCTCTTCTATAACGTTTACCGATACTTCCTGTCTCATCATAATCACACATAAATTTCTTAGCAAGTTTTTCATACACTTCGTTCGCTTTCTCTGATAACTTTTTAGAAAGTGGCAACACTGCTACCTTATATGGTGCTATGGCTGGATGTAAATGTAAAACGGTTCTAGTATCTCCTTCTTCTAATTGTTCTTCTTCATAACTATCGCATAAAAATGCTAAAGTTACTCTATCTGCTCCTACCGACGGCTCGATACAATATGGTACATATTTTTCTCCTGTTTCTGGGTCCATATAATGGAAATCCTCTTTTGATACTTCCATATGGCTCTTTAAATCAAAATCCGTTCTATCAGCAATTCCCCATAATTCTCCCCAACCAAATGGGAATGCATATTCAATATCTGTTGTTCCATTACTGTAATGTGATAATTCTTCTGGTGTATGGTCTCTTAATCTAATATTTTCTTCTGTCATTCCTAAATCTAGTAACCATTGCTTACAAAAATTCTTCCAATAAGATTGCCATTCGATGTCCGTTCCTGGCTTACAGAAAAATTCTAGCTCCATTTGTTCAAATTCACGTGTTCTAAAAGTAAAGTTTCCAGGTGTAATTTCATTTCTAAAAGCCTTTCCTATTTGTGCAATTCCCATAGGCAACTTTCTTCTTGTGGTTCTCATCACATTTTTAAAATTAACAAAGATTCCTTGTGCTGTTTCTGGTCTTAAATAGATTTCTGCTTTTGCATCTTCTGTTACTCCTTGGAATGTTTTAAACATCAAATTGAATTTTCTAATATCCGTAAAATTGTGTTCTCCACAATTCGGACAATTGATATGATTTTCATCCATAAAGTTTATCATTTCTTCGTCTGACATACCATCTGCTATCATATCTTTTCCTTGTTCATGTGCCCATGTTTCGATTAATTTATCGGCTCTATGTCTTGTTTTACATGCTTTACAATCAATTAGTGGATCAGAAAAACCACCTACATGCCCAGATGCCACCCAAGTAGTTGGATTCATTAAAATAGCTGCATCTAATCCTACATTATATTTGTTTTCTTGTATGAATTTTTTCCTCCACGCTTCTTTTACATTGTTTTTTAATTCTACTCCCAAAGGACCATAATCCCAAGTATTTGCTAATCCCCCATAGATTTCAGAACCTGGATATATATATCCCCTATTCTTACAAAGTGCTACTAATGTTTCCATTGATTTTATCATAGCATTTCCTCCTTTTTCTTTTTTGAAATTATTTTTATTTATTAAAATGCTTTATATGATAGGAATTGGGAAGAACTTTACTATCATACAAAAAAACTTCCGAGACCTAACTTTACAGTTAGGGACGAAAGTTTATTTCCGCGTTTCCACCCTAATTCTTAAAATTCAAAATTTTAAGCACCTTAATTTCAATATTACTCCAAAGCTCCCCATATGTATCCATTGCTGGTATTTCACCATTACCAACTCTCTAAAAATGAATATTTCCATACTTTTTCTTCTTCACCGTAATGATTTAATTTCATATATTATATTATCGGATTAAAAAAAAGTCAATAATTTTTGCTAAAATTATTGCTAAAACATTTCTTTTGTGCTAATATAGTAATTAGCTTTTATGATTTAGGGGTATAGTGTTAATGGTAGCACATCGGTCTCCAAAACCGCCTGTGAGGGTTCGAATCCTTCTACCCCTGCCATATTTTATTTTATATCTATATTTTTTATTCTTAATTTAATTCGAGGTGATTTTCATTTTTAAAAATTTTAAATACTTTTATCGATTTCTTTTTATAGTATCTTTTTTTATGATTGTTATTTTTATTCCAATTTTCAAATCGAACAATCTCTCTTATTCTCATAACAACGATTCTGAAATTTTAGATTTTAATCCAAATGGATTCGTATGGCCAATTCCTGGCTATACCAAAATAAGCTCTGCCTTTGGAAAACGAACTTCTCCTACTAGCCGGTGCTTCTTCTTCTCATTCTGGAGTGGATATTCCTGCTCCTCCTGGAAGCAAATTGATTGCTGTGCATACTGGCGAAATTACCTTTCGAGAGTTTCTTGGTGCTGGTGGTTATACCATAACACTTTCCTTTGACAACTACAAAGTAAGTTATTGTCATTGTGACCCTAATTGGATTGTATCTGTAGGAGACAAAATTAAACAAGGACAAGTTATTGGTTGTGTCGGTCCTAAAATTGTTTATGGTGTAAAAGGAAACCAATATCATGATGCACAAGGTAATCCTACTAATGGAGCTACAACTCGGTCCACATCTCCATTTAGGGATTCGTATTGATGGTAAATATGTAAATCCTTTAAATTACTTTTAATAGATACTGAAATGTGCCAACAGGGGCGTCCCTTTTTGTCACAAAAAAATGTTGCAAGGGAAATCCCAAGCAACACATTACATGTCATCATCTTCGTCACAACCTTGACATCCATGACAATTTCCTGAACATCCTTTGCCATCCTCTCCTTCTGTATCTCCTGACCAATCTAGTTCTATAATATTTTGGCATTCTGGACAAGCAATTTCTGTTTTATTTTCATCTACATCAATAATAAACTCATAATCACAATAGGGACAAACGATTTCAAAATCAAATCCACTCTGCCCTCCATCGTCTGCGTTACAGGTTCCT
>CAOJZE010000141.1 GCA_948466095.1 uncultured Clostridium sp. | reverse complement strand
TTCAAGTTATCAATCGGAAGGAAATCCGATTTACACAACTTTTTCGATAGTCTCCCTCAATATAAATTAGATGAATATTTTGGATATAATGTTCTTTCTAAGCCGAAGGTAAAATTTGTAATTTCTACTATTTTTCAAAAATTATATATTAATAAAAATAAGTAACCCTATTGATTGAATACCTATTTTGTAAAATAAAATTAAAGTGGATATATTTTTCTCTCCTAACCATTGAAAAATAAGCCTTTAAAAAATTCACATGTATATATTTTCAAAACAAATAAAATATTATATAATTACTTTAGTAACAATTAACATTCAGATTGCTACTACAAAACTATATAAAAAAATAAGTAAACACATTTTGAACTAAAATGAATAAATATAAATTATCTTTGGACAATTTATATTTATTTTTTTCGTTCATAAACTTATGTAGAAGGTGATTCAATGCAAAAAAACACATTACAACCTAAAGTAACAAACATATATAATGAAAATGACTTAACACTTACAGAATTAATACAAGAATGGCTAAACGAAAATTATTTTTTTTGGAATTTAAATAATGATAAAAATGAAATAAAATATAAAGGTATAAATAAATAGTTATCGTAAATTTAAACTCTGGAAAGGAGGCTAAATGCAAGAGTTAGACTATAACTTCCCTCCTACTTATTTTAAAGTAGGAATTTACACAAGACTTTCAAGAGAAGACGAAAAAGACAAAGAATCTGAAAGTATTGATACACAAAAAAAGTTACTAACTAATTATATAAAAAGTCAAGGTTGGACTTTATTTAAAATATATGTAGATGATGGATTTACTGGTACAAATTTTAATAGACCAGATTTTAAAAATTTAATCAAAGATATTGAACTTGGAAATGTAAATTTAGTCATTACAAAAGATTTATCAAGACTTGGCAGAGATTACATTGAAACAGGTTATTATTTAGAAAAATATTTTCCATTAAAAAATGTAAGATATATTGCCTTAAATGATGGAATTGATACATTTGACAATAATAACACAAATAATGATATGACACCATTCAAATCAGTTTTTAATGATATGTATGCAAAAGACATTTCAAAAAAAGTTCGATCTAGCTTACTAACCAAAGCATCTAGTGGACAAAACATTAAATCTTTTTTACCTTATGGCTATAAAAAAGATGAAAAAGACAAAAATATCATTTTAGTAGATTACGAGGTTTCTCCTATTGTTCAAAAAATATTTGAAATGTATTATGCAGGAAATAATAAAACTGAAATATGTAGATATCTAAATAATAATAAAATACTAACACCACTTGCCTATAAAAGAAAAACTACAAACTATTATAATCCAAATAATAAAACTAATTTATGGAGTACAACTATGATTTCTAAAATTCTTAGAGATAGAATTTATATAGGTGATTTAGTGCAACATAAATATAGCAAGTTAAATTACAAAACAAAAAAAATTGTTGATGTACCAAAACAGCAACATATCATTATTGAAAATAATCACAAACCAATCATTGATAGAAATATTTTTAATAGTGTTCAAATTATGCTTGATAAAAAATCAAATGAATGGAATTATACCACTTCTTCTCCTCATTTACTACAAGGGCTAGTTTTATGCAAAAAGTGTAAAGCAAAAATAACCTATAATAAAAATCATGGAAAATATTTTAGATGCGTTTGTTCTTCTTATAAAAGAAATGGTAGCAAATTTTGCTCAAATATCCATTTAAAAGAAGATACTTTAATTAATAGTGTAATTACTAGTTTAAAAGAAAACGTTGCTAATTTTCTAAAATACGATGAATTAGAATATATCTGTCATGACACACAAACAGATAATAAAAAATTGGATTATTTAGATTCTAAAATAGCTGAAAAAGATAATTTAATTCAATCTTTATATGAGGATAAATTAAAAGGAATTATCACAGAAGATTTATTTATTAAACTTTCTAAGCAATATGAAACAGATAAAAAATCTTTACAATATCGAGTTCAAAAAGAAAAAACAATTAGCAAAAATATGATAAAAAAAGAAAAACTAATTTATAATACAAAAGAATTACTAGAATTTAACGAAAATAACATAGATAGAAATTTGCTTTTAAAATTAATTGACAAAATTGAAATAGATGATGATAATATTGATATTTATTATAAATTCAAAGCCATTTAATAACCTAAAGATACTAAAGAAAAAGAGTTTAAATTACTCCCAAACCAAACGAAACCCATGGTTCTTCTAACCATCTCCACTTGTTACAAGGGTAATTAATGGTAAGAGGTCCATATACTTTTTGATATTTATCTTTTAAATCCTTTACCATTTTGCAATATTTTCTATGCAAGCAAAGGGCTTTTTCATCCTCTGGGTGAGTATCAAGATATAACGCTAATTCCGTAATAGCAAATTCATAACATCTAATTTGTTGCATCATTTCTCTTCTAGCTTCACAATCTACTGTTCTTTCTTCTTCACATTCACAATGGCAAGTGCATTTAGGCTCCATCATTTCATGGCAACCACAATTTCTATTTTCTTCTAACGACATTGATTACACCCCTTTCCAATTTTATTTGTTTCCTTAATATATCTCATTTCCTCCATAGATTGGCAAGGAACATAAGGGCTAACTAATTCAGGGAAGATAGTTCCCATTTTCAAACCAACACATGGTTTAAACGTTTTATCCATATATTGAAAAGGTACATAGCTTTGTGCTAACATTGGATTTTCTGGGAATACATTATACTCTTCATCAAAACCACAATCACAACTATTACTATAATCTTCATAAGAAACTACATCATTACATTGATTTTCTATCATATCATTTTGTAATTCACATGAATCATTTTTGTAACTATTGTTCATACAATAACATTTTCTTCTAAACATCTTTTTTCCTCCTTTTACTACATAATATGATTTATTTCTTAAAATGACACAAAAAGGTTACAATATTCAACTTTTAAACAAAAAAGGACTTAGTTTATGCTAAATCCTTTATATTTCAATAAAATTATCGTTACAAACATTCAGTAATCGGTTCATAATAGCAATCCCTAGACCTTCTTTTTTAACACCTTCTATCAATAACATGTCAGGAGAAAGGGAAGAGGCTTTCTGTAAAGAAGAAAAAAGTTTTTTCATATATTCCTCTAGATTATTTTTAGAGGCAATACCTATTACATTTTGAATACAATTTTCATTTTGATAAAATTTGATATTCTCGGTACAGCAAAGAACGGTAGAATTTGTATAATGCTTACTTAAATCAAGGATAGTATCTATCATTTTTTGATTATTTTCACTATAAATTAGGGTTGATTTAACATTTAACTGATAATGCTCCATTTTGGAACTAGGCAAATGATGATTTTTATCTTCTTCTAATATGACATCACCAGAAACCTCTTTTATCTGTTCTGGTGTAATAAATCCTGGTCTTACAATATGAGGAATATTGTCAATTACCCTTACAATGGTTGATTCTATTCCAATTTTACTTTCTCCACCATCAATGGCAAAATCTAATTGGTCATCAAATTCATTCATAATATTGGTTAATTCGGTTCCACTAAGTTTCCCCGAAATATTAGCACTGGGAGCAACAATAGGAACACCAGCTAATTCTACTAGTTTTTTAGCAATACTACTATCTGGCATACGAATTCCTACTAAATCTGAATTGGCTGTTACAATGTTGGGTACGATTTTTTTTCTTTTTAAAATAAGGGTGAAAGGTCCCGGAAAAAAAGCCTTCATCAGATTATATTCCATAGGAGAGATGTCTTCTGCGATGGTTTCTACCATTGCCATACTACTGACTAATAAGTTACTAGGATTTTTTTTGTTTCTTTTTTTTATTGCATAAATTTTTTCGACTGCTTTTTCGTCTAATCCATTTGTGCCAATTCCATATACTGTTTCAGTAGGGAATAGCACAATTCCACCATTTCTTAAAATGGTGGCTATTTTTTCTAATTCGTGTTCTTGGTAATCATATCGTACGTCTA
>CAOJZE010000140.1 GCA_948466095.1 uncultured Clostridium sp. | reverse complement strand
TTCCATTATACAATGGATAGGGCTTTTTTTCAATATTTCGTAAAAATTTGTTGTAAAAAGAGATATAACATTATATAATTGCATAAATAAAAGAAAGTGGCGTGAAAAATGAAGCAAAAAATAAAAGAAAAATTATTGGAACTAGCAGACCCAAAGTACAAAGAATTTCATAGTGGACTATGCCCAGGAACGGATAACATAATAGGAGTAAGAGTCCCTGTTTTAAGAAACTATGCCAAAGAATTGCTTAGAGAATATGGAATAAACGAATTACTAAAACAAATTGACAACCAATATTATGAAGAAATCATGTTACAAGGAATGCTAATAGGATTGGCTAATCAAGATTTTGAGACGATGCAAAAACAGATAGAAGAATTTGTACCTAAAATTGATAACTGGGCAGTTTGTGACATTTTTTGTGCTAGTTTAAAAACAACGAAAAAGAAAAAAGAAAAAATGTGGCAATTTATTCAAAAATATTTGCTATCAGACCAAGAGTTCGAAATTCGATTTGGGGTAGTTATGATTTTAGATTATTACATCGAAGAAGATTATTTGGAAAAAGATTTTAAAATTTTTGATGCAATTACCAGTCAAGCTTATTATGTGCAAATGGCTGTTGCGTGGGCTATATCAATATGCTTGATTAAATTTTATGATAAAACAATAAAATATTTGGAAACTGCTAAGTTAAATAATTTTACTTATAATAAGGCATTGCAAAAAGCAATAGAATCGTATCGAATAGTAGACGAAAAAAAAGAAATATTAAGAAGAATAAAAAGATTAAATTAATAAAACCGAAACCCCACTCAGAAAAACAGGAGTGGGGAGTTACGTTCCTATAGAAAGAACGTTCTAAGGCGTGTTATTTTGTCACAATTAATAATTTTCAAAAAAATCAAAAATTCAAATTTTTCTGTTTTTCAGCTGCTTGGAGGAATATTGATAAAGCTCTATTTGTAAGAGAATATCCTCCTTCTACTTTTTCCAATAGTTCCCATTTCAAACTATCGTTTAGACAGTAGCGTAAGAACACTGTATCAAGCAATACTTTTGGAAATTTTTGTTCGCCGAAATCTTTCTTCTGTACATCTAAATTTAAGGCACCTAATTGCTCGTAAATAGATATTAGAAGCATTCTCATTGTACCTTTTGGCACACCAAGTTTATCCGAAACAAAATCCAAAGTATAATCAGCATAGAATAAGCAAACATCTTCTAGTTGTAACAAATTTTCACCTCCTAATATTTTTTGTATGTACAATATTGTACATATCCTTAAATATAACACAATATTTTAGAAAAATCAATTGACAAATATTTAAAAATTTACTAATTAGTATAAAAACATACTAAAAAGAAAAATAGATAAAAATACAAAAAACTATTTTCTAAAACAGATTTTTATGATATAGTAAGAATACACAAAAAATGATAAGGAGAAAAACAATGGAACAAGAAAGAAAAAAGGCTGAAAAAACACAAAAGCCAAAAAAAAGGATGTCAAAAGAAGAAACTAAAAAAAAGAAAAAAATCATAACAAGAACATTTTTTGCTATGATAGCTATCATAGTAGTTATATTTGTAGCACTCATCGTAAATGATTATATAATATTAGATAATAAAAAGACGAACTTAGTTATAAACAACAACAACATCACAGCAAACTTAAAAAATGATATTCTAATAGAGGACAACATTATTTATCTTTCCAAGCCAGACATAGCCAATTTTTTTGACCCCTATATCTATGACGAGGAAGAAAGTAATCAAATTGTAACCACCTATGATAAAAAAATAGCAGCAATTGGCTTTGAAGAAAATAGAATCACCATAAACGGTTCAGAAAAGAAAATTTATGCCCATGCTATTAAAAAAGATGATGTAGAATATTTGCCGATTTCAGAAATGAAAGATGTCTATGATATCGAAATTCAAAACATAGAAAAAACTCATGTCATAACGATGGATTCATTAGACAGAGAGCAAAAAAGAGCAATTGTATCTTCCAACTTGCCAGTTAAAGCCACCACGAATATAATTGCTAAAACAACAGACAGAGTCAAAAAAGGAGACAGTGTTCTTGTCGTATCATCTGATAAAGGATATACCAAAATTCGAACCGAAAATGGAAAGGTTGGATATGTTAAATCAGACAAATTAGAAAATGAATATGTGGTTCGAGAAGCCATGACAGAGGAAAAGCAAGTAGAGGGAAAAATCAATCTAATTTGGGATTATTATTCTGTTTATGGTTCTGCACCAGATAGAAATGGGACAAGCATAGAAGGGGTTAATGTTGTATCACCTGCGTTTTTCTATCTAGATGAAAAAGGCAATCTAAAAGAAAATATTGGAAACAAAGGAAAAGCTTACATCGAATGGGCTCACAAGAATGGTTATAAAGTGTGGCCAATGGTTTCAAATGCAGAAGCAGCTCAAAAGAGTTTATCCATTACCTCCAATATTATGAATAGCTATGAAAAAAGACAAAAACTAATAGAAAACATTGTAGATGCTTGTGTTAAATATAAATTAGATGGTATCAATGTAGATTTCGAAAACATGAAACAAGAAGACAAAGATGTATATTCTAGATTTATCATAGAACTAACACCTAGACTAAAGGAAATCGGATTAGTTACCTCTGTTGATGTAACAGCTCCAGATGGAGGAGAAACATGGTCTATGTGTTTTGATAGACATGTGATAGGAAAGGTAGCAGATTATATTGTATTTATGGCATATGATCAATATGGTGTTTATAGTACAAAACCAGGAACAACAGCAGGATATGACTGGGTAAAACTAAGTTTAACAAAATTTTTACAAACCGAAGAAATTGACGCAGACAGGATTATTTTAGCAGTTCCCTTTTATACTAGAGTATGGACAACCGATAGCAATGGAAAAACAACGAGCAAACCCGCTAGTATGAAAAGTCTAAACGATATTTTACCAGAAGATGTAGAGAAAAAATGGGATGATGATTTAAAACAAAATTACGTAGAATATACAGAAGATGGCAATAAAAAACAAATTTGGATAGAAGATTTAGATTCTTTAAAAGCCAAAATATCATTAATTACAGAAAATAATTTAGCAGGTATTGGTTCTTGGCAAAAGGGAATGGAAACAGATGATGTTTGGGGAATGATAAGAGAAGAATTAGATTAAATATTATATAGTAATAAATTTGGCATAAAAAATTGTAAATTTTAACGTAAATTTAATAAAAAAACGAAAAAACCTCAAAAACTGCTTGACATTGCGGAATTTGACGTATATAATACTAAAAAAGCACATTTTGGAGGTATACAAAACGCATATGCAAAATGAAAATGTATTTTATACAACAAACCAATATTTTAATTTAACAGACGAACAAATAGTATCTCTAATTAAGCAAGGGGATGAAAAAGCCTTATCTTATTTATTGGAAAAATATAAAAATTTAGTCAATATAAAAGTAGGGAAATATTTCATCATAGGAGCAGAAAGAGAAGACATCATGCAAGAGGGGATGATAGGCTTATTTAAAGCGATTAAAAATTATAATGAAGAAAAGCAAAATACTTTTAAATCCTTTGCCAATATTTGTATTGAAAGACAATTAATAACCGCTATAAAAAGTTCTAATCGTCAGAAACATATGCCACTTAATTCTTATTTATCGTTAAATACAGCAGCTTATGACAATAACGAAGAAGACAGTGTAGAATTAATTGATACCTTTGATAGTAAAACCATAGAAGACCCATTAGAAACTGTCATGAAAAAAGAATATTATACAGAAATTGAAAATGCAGTCAATAAATCATTAAGTAAATTTGAGAAACAAGTTTTAGATAGATTTATTAAAGGAGAAAGCTATATGACAATAGCACAAAAACTAGATTCTCCCGTTAAATCGGTAGATAATGCAATTCAAAGAATTCGCAAAAAAGCAGTGAAAAATATGTTTAATGAAGAAGATTAAAAGAAACAAAAAAGAGTTGTTAGAAATGAAGATTCTAACAACTTTTTTGATGATTCATATCAAATTATGGGGCTTCCAACGGGAATTGAACCCGTGACCTCTACCTTACCAAGGTAGCACTCTACCAACTGAGCTATGGAAGCATGTATCATTTTTATAAATTGTATTTTTTATTTGTAACTCCCAACTATCTGCCAGTCTGTAATTGCATAACAGACTGTAAGCT
>CAOJZE010000139.1 GCA_948466095.1 uncultured Clostridium sp. | reverse complement strand
ATTTTTTCTTTGTAACTCCCAACTATCTGCCAGTCTGTAATTGCATAACAGACTGTAAGCTTGTTGGTCCCTACGAATTGTTACTGCATAAAAAATACAATAAACTTTATAATTAAAATTTTTCTAAGTTGAACATTAACTATTATACAACAAGAAATTGAAAAAGTAAATAATTTCTATTGACTTTTTTCAAAAAACATATTAAAATTATTTTATAAGTAAAAGCGAGTAAGAGAAAAGTAAGGTAGAGGTTACTTAAAGAGAGAATTAGCCAATTGGCTGGAAGCTAATTCAAGAAAACCTATCTGAAAAACTAACTCTTCATGAGCTTCTAGTGAACAAGCTAGACGGAAAAGAACCGTTATCTTCTTAGAATTAAGTAAAAATAGGATGGAACCGTGTAAATAAAGCACTCCTATGGATAGTAAAATATCTATTGGGTGTGCTTTTTTGATGATTTTGGGGATGGCCTTAGCTGTGCGAGCATGAAGCGAGTTTACAGATAAGTAATACCTTTGGTATGGAGGAAAAAATCATCGTCAAAAAAGGAGGAATTTTTATGATAAAAGTTACGTTAAAAGATGGCTCAATATTAGAAATCAAAGAAGGAAGTTCTATATTAGAAGTAGCCAAAACCATTAGTGAAGGACTAGCCAGAAATGCCACTTGTGGAGAAATTAATGGTGAGATAAAAGACTTAAGATATGAAATAAAACAAGATTGTAATTTAGTCATTCATACCTTTCAAAATGATGACATAAACGGAAAAAAGGCATATTGGCATACCACTTCCCATATTTTAGCCCAGGCCGTAAAAAGACTATTTCCACGAGCTAAAATTGCGATAGGACCAGCCATTGACGAAGGATTCTATTATGATTTTGATGTGGAAAAGCCTTTTACCGATGAAGATAAAGCCAAAATAGAAGAAGAAATGAAAAAAATCATAAAAGAAGATATACCAATTGAAAGATTTTGTTTACCAAGAAAAGAAGCATTAGAACTTATGAAAGACGAACCATATAAAGTAGAATTAATTGAAGACTTACCAGAAGGAGAAGAAATTAGTTTTTACCAACAAGGAGATTTTACCGACTTATGTGCTGGACCTCACTTAGAAAGTACAGGAAAAGTAAAAACTATTAAAATTTTATCCTCATCAGGTGCTTATTGGAGAGGTAGTGAAAAAAATAAAATGCTACAAAGAATTTATGCTATTTCTTTCCCAAAAGCAAGCATGTTACAAGAACATTTAGATTTCTTAGAAGAAGCGAAACAAAGAGACCACAGAAAAATAGGAAAAGACTTAGAAATATTCATGACACATCCATTAGTAGGGGCAGGTCTTCCTATGTATTTACCAAATGGTGCCACCATTAGAAGATTGTTAGAAAGATATATTCAAGACAAAGAAATATCGTTAGGTTATGACCATGTTTATACACCATCACTTGCTAATGTGGATTTATATAAAACATCAGGGAATTGGGAACACTATAAAGATGATATGTTTCCTGTTATGAAAATGGAAAATGAAGAAATGGTTTTAAGACCAATGAACTGTCCACATCATATGTTAGTTTATAAAAACAAACTACATTCTTATCGAGACCTACCAATTCGAATTGGTGAACTTGCCCATGATTTTCGTTATGAATCCAGTGGTAGTGTATGTGGGTTAGAAAGAGTGCGTCAAATGTGCCAAAACGATGCTCATCTATTTGTTAGACCAGACCAAATTAAAGAAGAAGTAGGAAAAGTTTTAAAATTAATCGTAGAGGTCTATCAAAAAGATTTCGGCTTTCCAGCAGAAGCCTTCCAATATAGATTATCTTTACGAGACAAAAACAATCAAGAAAAATATATTGACAATGACCAAATGTGGGAAACGGCAGAAAGTCAGTTAAGGGAAATTTTAACAGAATTAGAAATTCCATTCTACGAAGCAGAAGGAGAAGCAGCTTTCTATGGACCTAAAATCGACATTCAAATAAAAACAGCCTTAAATCATGATATAACCATACCAACTTGTCAATTAGATTTTGCCTTACCAGAAAGATTTGAATTAGAATATATCGGGGAAGATGGAGAAAAACATAGACCAGTCGTAATCCATAGAGCTATCTTAGGAAGTTCAGACCGATTTATCTCTTTCTTGTTAGAAGAAACCAAAGGATTTCTTCCAACGTGGTTGGCACCAACACAAGTCAAAATACTGCCAATTACCGATAATCAACATGAATATGCTTATCAATTAAAAGAAAAATTTGTGCAAGAAGGAATCCGTGTAATAGTAGACGATAGAAACGAAAAAACAGGCTATAAAATCAGAGAAGCTCAACTAGAAAGAGTTCCATATATGTTAGTAGTAGGAGCGAAAGAAGTAGAAGAAAATACAATTGCTGTTCGTTCTAGAGAAGAGGGAGATGTGGGAACTATGACAATAGAAAAATTCACAGAGAAAATAGTAAAGGAAATTGAAAATAAGAAGAAATAAGGAGAAGATTATTTATGAAAATAGGTATTGTAGGCTTACCAAATGTAGGCAAGAGTACGATGTTTAATAGTATTACAAAAGCAGGAGCAGAATGTGCAAACTATCCGTTTTGTACCATAGAGCCAAATGTAGGGGTAGTTCCTGTGCCAGACGAAAGATTAGACGAATTGACAAAAATGTATCAGCCACAAAAAACAACGCATGCTGTGATTGAATTTGTTGATATTGCGGGACTTGTGAAAGGTGCGAGCAAGGGAGAAGGATTGGGAAATAAATTCTTATCTCATATTCGTGAAACAGATAGTATTTGTGAAGTAGTTCGATGTTTTGATGATTCCAATGTGGTTCATGTTGATGGAAGCGTTGCCCCAATTCGAGATATTGAAACGATTAATTTGGAATTGATTTTTGCAGATATTGAGACAGTTAATAAGAGATTAGATAAAGCCAGAAAAAATTTAAAAGCCGACAAAAAATTCCAACAAGAAATTGATCTATTAGAAAAAATAAAAGAGAATTTGGAAAATGGAATTTCAGCAAGAGCCATTGATTTTAACGAAGAAGAACAAGTTTTAGTAAAAGAAATGTTTTTACTTACTACCAAACCTATTTTATATATTGCTAATATTTCAGAAGAGCAACTAGAAAATGCCGAAAATGATGAAATGGTGTTAAAAGTAAAAGAATATGCAGCAAAAGAAAAAGCAGAGGTAATACCATTGTGTGTGAAGATAGAAGAAGAATTATCTGGTTTAGAGGATGAAGATAAAAAAGAAATGTTAGAAGCACTTGGATTAGAAGAATCTGGCTTAGATAAAGTCATTAAAAAGAGTTATGATTTACTAGGTCTCATGTCATTTTTAACAGCTGGTGAACCAGAGGTAAGAGCTTGGACGATTCAGAAAGGAACGAAGGCACCTCGGAGCAGCTGGGAAAATTCATTCTGATATAGAAAGAGGTTTTATTAAAGCAGAGGTAGTTTCTTATTCTGATTTGATGAAGGTTGGCTCTATGGTAAATGCCAAAGAAAAGGGATTAGTTCGTTCTGAAGGAAAAGAATACATCATGCAAGATGGGGATATCGTCTTATTTAAGTTTAATGTGTAAAAAACGTAATCAACTTGTAATAAAAATGTAAATTAAAAAACAGAAAAAAGTATTGACATATTTTTATTTTAAGTATACAATTAAAATTGTAAACAAGAGAAATTAAGATTTATATATTTTTTGTAAAAATCACTTGAATTATACATAAAAAAGTGGTATAATTCAAAGCGATTGTAAGAATACTAATAGAAAATGTATAAAAAAGTAAGGAGAATTGATATGAAGAAATCAAATTTAATCAAGTTATTTTCAATTTTATTAATGAGTATAATGGTAATCATGTTCACTACTAACGTATGGGCAGAGGATAATGATTTTACTACATTACCAGTTAACACCAACAATACAGCTAATACCAATTCAAATAATACTAATAGTGCTAATACCAATAGTAATACAGCAAGCAACAATTCCAATGTGAATAAAAGCAATATGAATAGTGCTAATACCAATACAAATGCTAATAATACAAACAATTCAAACAACTCAAAGAATTCAAGTATATACAACAATACTAACTTACCAAAAACTGGAATTGAGGATTCTATCCCAGTGACTATGTTAGTAGTAATATTTGGAATATCAGCTATTTATGCTTACAAGAAAATTAGAGATTATAGAAATATATAGATACTATAAAAAGCTTTTTATCA
>CAOJZE010000138.1 GCA_948466095.1 uncultured Clostridium sp. | reverse complement strand
TATAAGCAGAGACCAGTTGACTATAGATGGATACTGTAAACAAAGATTTTTGTGAAAGGAATGATGATTATGTTAGAAGAAAACGCAGGTATGGTTGTGGCATTGTCGCTTTTGGCTGCTTATATACTTATGTATATAGTTGGTTGCTTAATGATCAAACGGCGGGAATCTAAGATTAGAGAAAGTCCTTATAATCACATGGAGTGTTTTAAATTGATTGGTATTTCTGAACATGATGAGTTAGCTATCTATACAGTTATGTATAAACAACTGAGTACAGAAAAAATGTCTTTAATAAAAGTGCCAATTGAACTTTCAGAAATTAAGTATGTGAAAGAAGAAAAGGATGAACGGTTAGAAGTAATAAAACCATACTATATCAGCCTCGGAGAAAAGATATTCAGTAAAGCTCAAATGATATACAAATTATATGTTTTAGAAGGAAGGATATGAATTTCTTATTTTTCTAACATCAAAATGGTCAGCAAATATATTTTGCTGACCTCTTCTTTGCTTTTAATAAATATGGTTTATAAACAAAAAATGAAGAAAATCTTAAAAAAATCCTGTATTTTGTCGGAATCTATGATAAAATAACTTTGACAAAAATATAGTTTAAGGAGAGTGGAGAATTTGCACGATACAAAATATAAAAGAGTGCTATTAAAACTAAGTGGAGAAGCATTAGCTGGAGAACAAAAGACAGGAGTAGATGTAGAAACGGTTGGAAAAATATGTGACAAAATAAAAGAAATAGTAGAAATGGGAGTACAAGTTGCTATCGTAGTAGGAGGAGGAAACTTTTGGAGAGGAAGACAAGGTCATCAAATGGAAAGAACAACAGCAGACTATATGGGAATGTTAGCAACTGCTATGAATGGATTGGCTTTGCAAGATGCCTTAGAAGCAAGAAAAATTGTTTCTAGAGTTCAGACTGCTATTCAAATGAGGGAAATCGCGGAACCATTTATACAAAGAAAGGCAGAAAAACATTTGAACAGAGGAAGAGTTGTTATTTTTGCTGGGGGTACAGGACATCCATACTTTACGACTGATACAGCAGCAGTCCTTAGAGCAACTGAAATTAAAGCAGATGTTATTTTATTGGGAAAATCAATTGATGCTGTTTACTCAGCAGACCCCAAAATCGACCCAACAGCTACTAAATATGAAGAGATTTCTTATATGGAAGTGTTGGAAAAGGATTTAAAAGTGATGGATTCGACTGCTACTGCTATGTGTAGAGATAATAATATGCCATTGCTAGTCTTCGGAATTGCAGACCCAGAGAATATTGTGAGGGCTGTTAAGGGGGAGAAGATTGGTACAATTGTTTCTTAAATGAATGAAAATCAGCATCTTGCACATTTACTACTTTGAATTTGTTTATAATATAAGAAACACGAGAGGGATAAGTTTTTAATTGTCCTAAAAAAGAAATAATGCCAATAAGAACAATTGGCAATAAGAGATAAAAAATGAGACAAATGAAACCTGTCCCCATTGTCTCAAAAAAGGAGGAAAAATTATGGATTATACAAACATAAAAGAAAAAATGGAGAAGTCAATTAGTGTGTATCAAGAAAAATTAGCGGAGGTAAGAGCAGGACGTGCGAATCCAGCTATTTTAAATAAGATAAAAATAGATTATTACGGAACACCAACACCAATTAATCAAGTGGGGGGAATTTCTGTACCAGAAGCCAGATTAATTGTGATTCAACCTTGGGACGTCAGCATTTTGAAGGAAATTGAAAAGGCTATTTTGGCATCTGATATTGGAATTAATCCAAATAATGACGGAAAAGTAATAAGACTAGCTTTTCCAGAATTAAATGAAGAGAGAAGAAAAGAAATCGTAAAAGATGTTCGTAAAATGGCAGAAGAGGCTAAAGTAGCGATTCGTTCTATTAGAAGAGAAGGAATTGATACAGCAAAGGCATCTCAAAAAGAGGGAGAAATGACAGAAGATGAACTAAAACAAGCCGAAAATGAAATTCAAAAGATTACTGACAATCATATTGAAGAAATTGATAAAATATTAGAAGCAAAAGAAAAAGAGGTAATGTCAGTATAGTTATTAATAAATAGGAAGGATTTTAGATGGATTTTAAAGAAAAACTAAAAGATTACCAACAACAGATGAATCAAGAACTAGAAAAGTATATAAAAAAACAAAACTGTCCAGAGGAAATTTTAAATCAAGCAATGGAATATAGCTTAATGGCTGGTGGGAAACGCTTAAGGCCAATCTTAGTTTTGGCAACTTATCAACTTTTTGAAAAAGATGTAAAGAAATGTATGCCCTATGCAGTAGCCATTGAAATGGTACATAATTTTTCTTTAATTCATGACGATTTGCCAGCAATTGATAACGATGATTTTCGACATGGAAAACCAACCAATCATAAGCAATTCAATGAGGCAACCGCAATACTAGCGGGAGATAGTCTATTAAATCATGCTTATCAGGTAATCAGTGAAGATTTGACTCAGAGTAAGACAGAGGAAATAACTAAGAAAATTAGAATCCTAAGTGAATTTTCAGAAGCGGTTGAACGAATGATTGCTGGAGAATATATTGATACAGAATGGGAAGGAAAACAAATAACAAAAGAACAACTAGAATATATTCATGAAAATAAGACAGGGGCTTTGTTAAAACTATCAGTAAGAATGGGTGCCATATTAGCTGACTGTACAGAAATCGAATTGCAAGAACTATCTCATTATGCTGATAAAATAGGATTATCTTTTCAAATCAAAGATGATATTTTATCAGAAGAAGGAAACGAAGAAATTTTAGGAAAGCCAGTCGGTAATGATAAAGAATTAGAAAAATGTACCTATGTTTCTCAATATGGTTTACAAGGGGCAAAAGAAATTTTAGATAAAATAACAAAAGAAGCAATAGAAAAATTAGAGAGATATGGTAATAAAGCAGAATTTTTAAAAGAGTTAGCTCTATACATACAAAACAGAGATAAATGATTTTGGATGATTTTGGGGATGCCCTTAGTCGTGCGAGCGTTAAGCGAGCTTACAAATAAGTAATACCTTTAGGTACGGAGGAAAAAATCATGGAATTTAACAAAGAGGCTATGCCAAAACATATTGCTATTATCATGGATGGTAATAGAAGGTGGGCAAAAGCGAAAGGAAAACCAGTTAGTTACGGACATAAAGAAGGTGCCAAAACATTAGAAAAAATAGTAAGATATGCCAATAAAATTGGATTAGAATATATCACAGTTTATGCCTTTTCGACCGAAAATTGGAAAAGGGCAGAAGAGGAAGTAAAAGCACTGATGATGTTACTACAAAACTATTTAGATGATTATGCGAAAAGAGCTGATACAGAAAATATCAAAGTGAAAATATTAGGAGATATTTCAGCTTTATCGAGTGGTATGCAGAAAAGTATTGAGAATTGTATGGAAAGGACGAAAGACAATACAGGTGTCACTTTCAATATTGCTTTAAATTATGGAGGAAGAGACGAATTAATAAAAGCGATAAAGCAAATAGCAAATCAGGTCAAAAATGATGAAATACAGATAGATGATATTACAGAAGAAATGGTATCAGATCGTTTATATACAAAAGGAGAACCAGAGCCAGATTTATTAATAAGAACCAGTGGAGAACAAAGACTAAGTAACTTTTTACCATGGCAATTAGTCTATACAGAATTTTTATTTATCGATAAAAATTGGCCAGAATTTGAAGAATCTGATTTAGATGATGCTATCATAGAATATCAAAAAAGAACAAGAAAATTTCGGAGCAAATTAGAAAGGAAGAAAATATGGATATAAAAAGACTTACATCAGGATTATTGGGATTTCCACTAGTATTAATAATTTTTTTACTAGGGAATAGAATAGTAGTAGATGTTGCACTAACTATTATAGCATTACTTAGTATAGATGAATATTTTAATGCCGTGAAAAGAGTAGCAAAACCAGTGAGATGGTTAGGATATGTAACTTGTTTTAGTATAGCATTGATTCATATCATACCAGGAGAATATTTGAATATGGTAGTAACACTTTCTGTACCAACGATTTTAATTATTTTATTTACACAAGTTATTATAACAAATATGAAGACTACTTTTAAAGATATTGCGTATACTTTTTTAGGAATTTTCTATGTAGTATTTTTCATTATGTTTATAGCTTTTATTAATGGTATGCCAAATGGCAAGATATTAATATGGTATGCTTTATTTGCAGCATGGGGAACCGATATATCAGCTTATGTGATAGGAAAG
>CAOJZE010000137.1 GCA_948466095.1 uncultured Clostridium sp. | reverse complement strand
TGGTTTTAATATTGTTATTTCAAAATTGCTTAGTATATCTTGTGGAAAATAGTCTATAACTTTAACTGCATTAATTGGATTTTGAACTTTCTCCATTACATCTTTGAAAATATCATTTTCTACAATATTGGATACATCTGCTGATTTTACTAAATAATATTTTCCTGTTGTTGGATTAGTTGGTGTACCAAATATTCTTTCTATTGCTTTTAAATTTTCCTCAAAATTACTACCTGTATATATATTACCATTTTTATCCGTATTTCCATCATCAGCAGACATACCTGTCATCATAGATATAATGTTTATTCCTTGTGTTTCTAATCTCAAAAGAGTTGATTTCGTTGTTTCTTGAACTTTTAATGCGTTTGCACTAGATGTATCACTAGCACTAGCATTTCCGTTAACATCTGCATTTGGAACGCCATCGGTAAGTAATACAATTACTTTATTTTTGCAAGAACTTGAAAAATTCTTTTCTGCACATTGCAATCCTGCATCAATATTAGTTCCGACTACTAGTCGAATCTAAATTTAATTTTTGTAATTCTGCTAATATTTCTTCTTTATTATTACTTGGCTTCTTCCTCAATGTTGCATTTTTAATTCCAGCTGTTTCGAGCCAACCATTTTCTCCATGAAAATCTATAATTCCAATACTAGCACTAGTGGTATTATTAAATATTGAATCAACTAGACTTTTTGTACTATTAATTACTATTTCTTTTCTAGTTTTTCCACTAGCTGTTACAAAGTCCATACTTGGTGAATTATCTATGACTAAAAATATTTCTGTTCCTGTAGAAATTTCTGCTTCTTTTGCATTATTGGCTAATTTAATCTGAACTGTTACCTCACCTTTTTCTGTATCAGAATTAACAATTGTTTTAGAAATATTGCCTTGATCATTTTCTAAATATTTTATTTCACTTGCTTTTTGAATTACATTTAATGTAACATCATTTACAGCATAAATTGGCATACAGATTGCTATTATCCAAATAAAAAATAAAATTTCTACTAAAATTACTTTTTTCTTCACTTTCTCCCCCCTTCGTGCTTAGAAATAAAATATGATATAACGCCAAAAGATAGTAACTATCGACTTATTTATTTTATTTCCTTTTTTCTTTTTTATTTTATATGTTCTTTTTACAAAATTCAATATATTTTCTTTATTTCACATAAATGTTATTTGTTTGTAATGTTTTTGTAATATTCGCATAATTTTAGGGACGGAGGAAAAAATCATGATGATTTTTTCCTCCGTCCCCAAAATCAGGACTAAATTTTTTTATTTTTCTTCTTCCTTTGCATCCTTAAAATCCAACATACTCAAATTAATTCTATCCTGGTCATCAATGTTAATAACCTTAACTGTCACTTTATCACCAACATGAAGAACATCCTCAATATTCTTAATTCTTTCCTTTGATATTTTAGAAATGTGTAGTAATCCTTCTTTTCCTCCACAACCTAAATCAACAAAGGCTCCGAAATTCATAAGACGAACGACTTCTCCATAGTAAATACCACCAACTTCTATTTCTCTTACAATATCTTCTACCATTTCTAGTGCTTGCATTGCCTTTTCATTATCCATAGAATAAATCAATACTTGTCCATCTTCTTCAATATCAATCTTTACGCCAGTTTCCTCAATGATTTTGTTAATCATTTTTCCACCAGGTCCGATGACATCTTTGATTTTTTCTACTTTAATTTGTGTTCCTACAATTCTTGGAGCATATTTTGAAATTTCTTTTCTTGGTTCACTGATAACTGGTGCCATAATATCATCCAAGATATGTTGTCTTGCTTTTCTTGTTCTTTCAAAAGCTTCCTTGATAATTTCATAGGTTAGACCATCACATTTGATATCTACTTGGATAGCTGTGATACCTTTTTCGGTTCCACCAACTTTGAAATCCATATCTCCGAAGAAATCTTCTAATCCTTGAATATCTACTAACATCACATAATCTTTGTCATCGTCTGGATTGGTTACTAATCCTGTTGAAATACCAGCAACTGGTCTCTTAATTGGTACACCTGCATCCATTAATGATAATGTGCTTCCACAAATGCTGGCTTGTGAAGTAGAACCATTAGAAGATAAAACTTCTGATACCACTCTGATGGCATAAGGAAATTCTTCTTTGGAAGGTAACACTGGTACTAATGCTTTTTCTGCTAAAGCACCATGTCCAATTTCTCTTCTTCCTGGTCCTCTACTTGGTCTTGCTTCTCCTACAGAATAACTTGGGAAATTGTAGTGATGCATATATCTTTTTGACTCTTCTGTGTCAATTCCATCTAACACTTGTTCTTCACTTATCATTCCTAAAGTTGCTATTGACATGACTTGTGTTTGTCCTCTTGTAAATAAGGCACTTCCATGTACTCTTGGAAGTAATCCAACCTCACATGATAATGGTCTGATTTCATCTAATTTTCTTCCATCTACTCTTTTATGTTCCAAGAAAATCATTTCTCTTACACATTTTTTCTCTAATTTGTAGATGGCTTCTCCAATATCTGATTTGTGTTCTTCAAAAGTTTCTTCTCCAAACTTTTCGGTATAAGTTTCTTTGATTTTGTTGGTTAATTCATCGATATTTTTGTCTCTTGTTTCTTTGTCAGCTTCTTGTACCTTTTCCTTCATCTCGTCTTTGAAATTTTTCTCCACAAATTCATATACATCATGGTCAACTTCGAAAGATTGATACTCAAATTTTGGTTTTCCAATTTCTTTTTGAATTTTATTAATAAATTTACAGATTTTTTTGATTTCTTTGTGAGCTTCTTTAATAGCTTTTAGCATTAAATCGTCTGGAACTTCATTGGCTCCTGCTTCAATCATGGTAATTTTCTTTTCTGTTGCTGCTACTGTTAATGTTAAATCACTGATTTCTCTTTGTTCTTCGGTTGGATTGATTATAATCTTTCCGTCTACTATTCCTACATTGACTGCTGCTGTTGGTCCATTAAATGGAATGTCTGAAATAGCTAATGCAGATGCTGCACCTATCATAGCTGCTACTTCTGGCGAATTATCTTGTTCTACACAAAGAACAGTTGCTACTACTACCACATCATTTCTAAAATCTTTTGGGAATAGAGGTCTTAAAGGTCTATCAATTGCTCTTGATGTCAAAATTGCTTTATCACTTGGCTTTCCCTCTCTTTTTAAGAATCCTCCTGGTATTTTTCCTACGGAATATAATTTTTCCTCAAAATCTACTGATAATGGGAAGAAATCAATTCCTTCTCTTGGTTCTTTGGAAGCTGTTACATTTACCATTACGCATGTGTCTCCATAACGTACTAATACACTTCCATTGGCTAAACCTGCCATCTTTCCTGTTTCAATTACAAGTTTTCTTCCTGCTAGTTCTGTTTCATAAGTTTTAAACATAATATCCTTCCTTTCTTTTTTAGGGATTTGAGGGACGTTCCTTAAAATCCCGGTTTTAGGGATTTTGGGGACAGTCCTTTTATCCCTATTTCAAGCAAGTTTAGTCAAGCAAGTTTAGATTGTAACCTCTATAATACATTAGTCGATTACTACTATATTATACAAGCTACTCACCTAAACACTTGCTTGATTTACTTGTCCTAAATGAATGATTAAAAAACAAAAGGGGTATGATTAAAATTCTTTGACCTTTCAGGTTGTTTACATGCCCCGTCTTTGTTCGCCCGCGAAAATTCTAAAGAATTTTCTGTGGAATGTGTCTTTGTTGTATAAAAATCGGAGATTTTTATACAACAAAAAACTAACAAAAAGCCCATGCCAAAAAATATAAGCATTGGGCTTCGCTAATTATTTTCTTAATCCTAACTTTTCAACTATTTCTCTATATCGATTGATATCTTTTTTAGCTAAATAGTTTAATAGATTTCTTCTTTTACCTACCATTTTTAAAAGACCTCTTCTGGAATGATTGTCTTTTTTATGGATTTTTAGATGTTCTGTTAGTTCATTAATTCTTTCTGTTAAAAGAGCAATTTGTACTTCTGGTGAACCAGTATCATTTTCCTCTCTTTTATAAGTATTAATGACTTCTTGTTTTCTTTCCTTTGTCATTTTTTACACCTCCTAATAATATCTATTCCTTAAACCGAGCTTACAGTTTAGGTGCTAATCTGAAAGCTAAGAAAAAGGTATGTCTTTTTTGACATATCGATTATACTATATTTTGGAATAAATTTCAAGTGTTTTTTTATTCTTTTTGTGATTAATTTATGATAAGATCACCCTAAGAGAATATCTGATGAAAAGTTCAC
>CAOJZE010000136.1 GCA_948466095.1 uncultured Clostridium sp. | reverse complement strand
TTTTATTTATTTCACTACGTTTTTTCTTCTATTTAGTTTCATTCGTTATTACTGTAAATTACAGCCATAAATAACAAACATAGCATAAAAACCCAAGCAAAATATAAAAAAAAGCCCCCATTATTAGACAATTTATCTAATAATAGAAGCTACTTAAATACCCAATTCAATTACTTTTTCAACTTTAAAGCTCGTAAGCTATTAACAACAGCAAGAACAGAAACGCCTACATCAGCAAAAACTGCTTCCCACATAGTAGAAAAACCCAAAGCACTTAAAAGTAAAACAGCAATTTTAATAGAGATAGCAAAAATAATATTTTGCTTAACAATGGACATGGTCCTCTTTGCAATTTGAAGGCTATCCACTATTTTAGAAGGTTCATCTGTCATAATAACCATATCAGAAGCCTCAATAGCACTATCTGCACCTAATCCACCCATCGCGATACCAATATCAGAAAGAGCTAAAACAGGAGCATCATTCATGCCATCACCTACAAAAGCCACTTTCCCTTTTCGTGTTTTTTCTTTCATAATTTCCTCTAATTTTTCTGCCTTATCTTGTGGTAATAAATCCGTATAAACAACATCGATGTCTAAAATTTTTGCCACTTTTTCACCAACTGCTTTGCGGTCTCCTGTTAGTAGAACAATTTCTTTTCTATATTTTGTCTTTAAATTCTGGATGGCTTGCTTTGCATCAGACTTTATTTTGTCGGCAATAACAATATATCCCGCATACTCTCCATCGACTGCTATATATAATATAGTTCCAATTTCATTACATTTTGTGTAAGCAATGTGTTTTTCAAACATCAATTTTTCATTACCAATTAAAATAGTTTTTCCCTCTACATTAGCCAAAACACCTAAACCAGACAATTCCTCTGTTTTAGCAATTAAAGTAGGATCAATTTCTTGTTGATAGGCTTTCTTTAAAGATAATGCGATTGGATGATTCGAAAAACTCTCTGCATGAGTGGCAAGTTTTAATAACTTGTCTTGTGACATTCCGATTGCTTCTATCTTTTCAACCTCAAAAGTTCCCTCTGTTAAAGTTCCTGTTTTATCAAAAACAATGGTTTCTGTATGAGACAAGGCTTCTAAATAATTACTACCTTTTACTAAGATACCAGCTTTAGAAGCACCGCCTATTCCACCAAAGAAACCTAAAGGAATAGATATGACTAAAGCACAAGGACAAGACACAACTAAAAATGTCAAAGCTCTATAGAACCAATCAACAAAGGTAGACCAACCTAAAAATAGAGGAGGAACCGTAGCTAATAAAACTGCTATGATAACAACAATAGGAGTATAATATTTAGCAAATTTGTGAATGAAGTTTTCAGATTTTGATTTTTTACTACTTGCATTTTCAACTAAATCTAATATTTTGGTAACAGTAGATTCTCCAAACTCTTTGGTTACCTCTACTGTCAATAAACCAGTTTGATTAATACAACCACTTAAAATGCTATCTCCAGGCTGAACCTCTCTTGGAAGAGACTCACCAGTTAAACTAGAAGTGTCCAAAGTGGAAGTGCCTTCTACAATGGTTCCATCTAAAGGTACTTTTTCTCCTGGTTTGACAAGTATCTTATCCCCAATTTTCACCTCTTCTGGGGAAACTTGAAGGATTTCATCCTCGCGTTTTATATTCGCAAAATCTGGTCGGAGATTCATTAAACTTGCAATGGATTTTCGAGATTTATCAACCGCATAATCTTGGAACAGTTCGCCTATTTGATAAAATAACATAACAGCTACTGCCTCTGGATATTCTCCGATGGCAAAAGCACCTATGGTTGCAATTGCCATAAGAAAGTGTTCATCTAAAACATTTCCTTTTATTAAATTTTTCATAGCTTTCCAAACAATTTCTGCTCCTACGATTAGATAACTAATGATGTAAAGGCTATTAGGAATCCAAGTATTGTTAAAAGAAATTAAAAACGAAATCAAAAACAATACAAGAGAAATTGAAATTTGTATTACACTTTTTTTCACAATAATCATTCCTTTCAAATTTTGTGTTCTATATGTTCCATTCCCACCTCAAATAATTGCTTGACATGGTCATCGTCTAACATATAATAAACTTCTTTTCCTTGCTTTCTGCATTTTACAATACCACTTCTTCGAAGGGTTCCCAATTGATGAGAAATAGAAGATTTGCTCATATTTAAAACATTAGCAATATCACATACACACATCTCATTTTGATTCAAGGCAAAAAGTATCTTGGTTCTTGTGGTATCTCCTAATATTTTAAAAAATTCAGCTAACTTATTCAATAAATTCTCATCTATCATATTTTTTAAAGTGTCATTTACAATATCTTGATGAATGATATTGCAATCACATATAAATTCATTTCTAGACATTTGTTGCCTCCTTTTCTATAGGATATTCTTACAACAATTGAATGGTTACTCAACTGTAATCTTATTATAGTTGAATAAATACTCACCTGTCAATAGTTTTTTTAATAAATTTTTTAAATTTAAACATAAGTTATGTAAATTATCAAAAATGATTGACAAAATCTCAGAAAAAAGCTAAAATAATAATATTGGAGAAATAAAAAAAGGGGTGATGGATTTGCTAAAAATTTATAATACCAATATGGAAACTAACAAAATCGAAGAAATCAAAGAGTTTAAAAAAGGAGCTTGGATTAATTTAGTAAATCCGTCGGAAAACGAGATAAAAAAAGTATGTGAAAGTATCCAGATACAAGAGGATTTTATTAGGGATGCTTTGGACTATGAAGAAAAAGCAAGAATTGACTATGAAGAAGATGACAACACAACACTTTTTGTAGTGGATGTTCCGATTATAGAAAAAAATGAAGATAATGATATATACACGACCATGCCTTTGGGAATGATTGTAGTAAGAGATGATTTTTTTGTGACAGTATCGTTAAAGAAAAATAAAATAATAGAGGATTTTGAAAAAAAGAAAATAAAGAATTTCCAAACCTATCGAAAAACAAGAGCTATTTTTCAAATTTTGTATTTGAATTCATCTTATTATTTGAATTACCTAAAACAAATTAATAAAGAAACAGAAATAGCAGAATATATCTTAAAAAATTCAATGAAAAATAAAGAACTTTTAAAATTGTTAAGTTTGGAAAAAGGTCTCGTGTATTTTACAACCTCTTTAAAGTCAAATGAACTTGTCATGGAAAAAACAATGAGAGGCAAAATTATAAAATTATACGAAGAAGACGAAGAAATACTAGAAGATGCCATTACAGAAAATAGACAAGCCATTGAAATGGCACAAATTTATAGTAACATATTAAATGGAACAATGGATGCCTATGCTTCTATTATTTCCAATAATCTAAATGGAGTGATGAAATTTTTGACATCAATAACCATTGTACTTGCTGTCCCAACTATGATTTCTAGTTTCTGGGGAATGAATGTTGGATTACCATTTCAAAATAGCCCTTTTGGATTTGTTGTGATGATATTAGTGTCTGTTATATTAACATTGTTGGTAACGTGGTGGCTAAAGAAAAAAGATATGTTGAACTAAGACGAAGATGATTTTGGGGACGGAGGAAAAAATCATGGTAGAATTTTTATCTATCATGATTTTTTCCTCCGTCCCCAAAATCATCTTCGTCTTGTTAGAATTCAGGACCTACAATATTTTGGATTTTTTCCAATTGAACTTTTAAATTCTGATATAATTCTTGAGAAACAGGAGGTTCTGTACCATCATGGAGAGCTGTTTCGTATTTACTGATTATTTTTTCAATGTCTAATAATTTCATACTTTTGCTTTTAAAAGCCGTATCCTTATACATATAAAGGGGAATATAATCAGCTTTATCAATGCTGATTTTGCCGTCAAGATGCTTGGTTATTTTCAAATTTAATATAATTGAGTTTCTAGTATTTTCAGCGTTTTGGTCACAGATAAAGTTGCCTAAGGCATAAATAACAAAACCATCTTTTTGCGTTCCGTCTTCTAAAGTGATTGTCCTTTTTTCCATTGGTTCTAATACATGAGGATGATTTCCTAAAATAATATCTATACCATTTTGAAATAGGAAATCAGCTAGTTCTTCTTGCTCTGGGCTTGCAGTAGTTTTATATTCTGTTCCCCAATGCATACAAGCGACAATGATATCAGGTTCGTCCTTTTTAGCATTTTCAATGTCCTTTTTGATGACATCTTTATCAATTAGGTTCACACAAAATTCTTGACCAGCAGGAACGGGAATCCCATTAGTTCCATAGGTATAATTAACAAAAGCAATTTTGATACCTTTTACATTTT
>CAOJZE010000135.1 GCA_948466095.1 uncultured Clostridium sp. | reverse complement strand
TTTCTGCTAATGTACCAAAAGCATCTGATAGACTTTTTATAACAGGTTCTAGTGTCTTTTTTACATCATTTATTGTTTCTTTTATTACTGCTTCTACTTTTAGATATTCTTCTTCATTGATATTTATGGTCTTACTATCAGCATCACAAATCAGTTCAGTAATATAGCTTGTCCCTGTTATTCTTTCTGCTTGTTCTATTGTAATATCTTCATATTTACATTTTTTCATTTTCCACTCCTATATTTTTACGAATTTCATATTTTCTTTTTATCCATTCCTCACAATAGCAACTAGCTCCTTCTGTTCTTTTACAAAACGGATATCTTCCGCAATTTCCACATCGTTTTCTATTTTCCATCTGCAGATACCTCACTAAAATTTTAATTTTTTAATTTCTTTTCTATGTTCTTTTAAATATTCTCTTCTTTCTCTTCTATTCATCATGCTAAATTTTTCTTTATCAATTATCTCTTCATTTAGTAGTTTTCTTTGTTCCTCTGTCATTTTAGTTGTTTCCTTTTCAAACATTTTTGTCCTCCCCATCTAAAATTTTTTGGATTGCTCCTCTAGAACTAATTAATCCATCAATTCTGCCTTTGTGATATTTCGTATCTGCTCTATTAACATATTGTTCAATTTGTAGATATAAACTATAATCTAATCGTTCTATTTTTTCCCTTAAGTTTTTATATTTTTTATTAAATAGCATAACTAATTGTCCTCCTTCTATTGAAAATGTCCGAATCGTGCTGTTTCTTCATAACATTTATTTTTCAAATCTAGATCTCTTATGATATTCTTTAATTTGCATTCTTCATATAGTTCAGTAGTTGGTTCAATGCTTCCCATATCACTATCAATGTAAATTGCTAGTGGTTGTTCGATACCTATTGCATAACTTAATTGAACTTCGCACCATACCAAATTATACTTTTGTAAATATTTTTTTGCTATTTCTCTTGCCTTGTATGCTCCGCTTCTATCTACTTTTGTTGGATCCTTTCCAGAAAATGCACCACCACCAACATTAGCAAAAGACTGGTATTGATCTACTACGATTTTTCTTCCTGTTAAACCTGCATCTCCTTCAAAACCTCCTATTTTGAATTTACCTGTTGGATTTATTAAAAATTTTTCTATTGTCGTTTCATATTTATTTGCTATTTCACAACACATACCTATAATTATTTTATCGGTTTCTTTTCTATCTTCTTCAGTATTTTGATAGCAAACTGTGAATGCCTTTATAGCTTTTAATTCCATATTATCACCATATAAGCCTGTTATTTGTGCTTTTCCATCTGGTAGAAATCTACTATCTTTTTTCCTTAGTTCATCATACCTTTTAGATAACTCTTGTAATATTACCATTGCCGTTGGTAGCATTTGCTCTGTACTATCACAAGCATATCCAAACATCATGCCATTATCTCCTGCTCCATTTACTTCATCATTAGTTCCAAGTGCTATGTCTGGACTTTGTTTTCCTATGTTGTCTATAATCTCATAGTCAGCAGAATATCCAATATCTTTTAGCACTCTTTTTGCTATGGCTTCTACATCAATATTTGCTTTGCTTGTTACTTCTCCTGTTATAAATATTTTTTTCTTTCCTCCTACAGTTTCTATTCCACATCTGCTGTTTGGATCTTGTTTCAAACATTCATCTAGTATTGCATCACTAATCTGATCACATACTTTATCAGGATGTCCTCTGAATACAATTTCATTGCTATATAATTTCATTATTATTACCTCCATATTTTTTATATTAAGCCTCTTCTACTTTTCCAAATAATTCTATGCTTTTCTCTACATCTAATTTTCTTACAATCCTCTTTGCCTCTTCTTCTGTTATCGCTTCTATATATTCTTTTTTATACCCATAGTAAACACTATTGTTTTCTTTGTTTGGTTGTTTTATATGTATAAAATAATTTCCTTTTTTGGTCTTGTACATATCAACATCTCTCCAACAGTTTTGTTTGTATTCTGTTCCTAAAATCCATATTGATTCAGCTACATTTTTTATATAATCAAATATCTTGTCTGCTTTTTCTGTATCATATAATTTATTATCTACAATAGATTTCATTTTTCTATTCCTCCATATATTCTAAAAATTCTAATAACTCTTTATCATTTTCAAAATATGCTAACCTTGTCACTATATCTATTTTTCCTTTTAGAGTATAATCATTCCATTTGTAATTTTCTTTTATTAGTTCCTTTAACTTTTCCGTTTTTATTGTTACATGATGCGTTGTAGTATTTTCATCTATTACTATAAATCCTCCATCAGTTGCTATGTAATATTCGCATCCTCCGATTTTATTATCTAGTTCTATCTTGTATTCATTGTTTATTTTTTCAACTACTACTCCTGTAATTCCATCAAATTCTGGGTGTTTAACTTTAACCCTTTTTCCTATAATATCGATATCATAATAGCAACCTTTGCATCCCATTTTTTCAACTCTGCAATGTTGCCATTCCTTATCATCACATTTCACTTTAGTTTTCCTCCTTCAATATTCTTTAATATATGAACTATTACATCTACAGTCCATCCATCGCCAATTACATCTGCTGCTTGATTTTTAGTTAGCATTTTTGTATATCCAATAGGTATTCTTCCATCTGTCTTGTCTACATGTTATACAATTGATTTTATTAGCGTGAGTTACATTTGGACAACTTCCTTCTATGCCATTACCCCACATTTTTATTCTCGATGCAGTTTTATTAACTTTGAACTCTTTGCATTTTTCATGTTCTTTACAAATATAATCTTGGAAATCTATATTTTTATCTTGTGGCTCTGTTACATTTGGTATATTAGTCCAATAGTACCTACTTCTATTTTGATAACTTACTAGGTTTGAATTTATCTTTATAGTTTCTACTCCTAGAATATTACTGATAAGTTCTTTGTCTTTATTTTTCATATTTGCAACATTTTCAAGTAAAAAATATTTTGGTTTTAATTGTTTCAATATTCTTACATATTCAAAAAATAAACTGCTTTTCTTTCCATCTAGTCCGTCTTGATTTCCTCTATTGATTACATTTGCAATAGATAAATCCTGGCATGGACTCCCTCCAATTAACAAATCAATTTTATCTATTTTATTTAAATCCAATTTTGTAACATCACCTAATTGAATTGTATTAGGGTAATTGGTTTGTGTACATTTTATTGCTGATGGTTTTATTTCACTTGCATAATATTTTTCTACTTTTATTCCTGCTCTTTCAAGTGCAATTTGACCGCAACTTATTCCATCAAATAAACTTAATACATTCATTTCTATTTCCTTTCTACATAGTTAGTTGTATATTACTTAACATTACTTCTTTTGCTGATTTATAAAAATCCTTTTTTATTTCAAATCCATAACAATTTCTATTCATTTCAGCACACGCCCTTAAAGTTGATGCACTTCCGTGCTACTGGATCTATAACAACATCGCCTTCATCAGTAAATATTTCTATTAGCCTTTTTAATAATCCAACTGGTTTTTGTGTTGGATGTATTTTAGGATATGCTTTTGAATTATCCCTCTTCCATTCAAACCAGTTAAACACCATATGTTTTTTTCCATCAATCCCTATATTGTTAAACTTTGGTAATTTATCTCTATATAATACAACTGCATATTCTGTTGCACCTACCACTTTCATATTTGCTTTTAATACTTGAGCAGAATAATTTTTAATAAAAACTAATGGATAGCTTTTTAATAATCCATGTTTTTTTCCTTCGTCAATAACTCTTTGTATTTGTTCAAAAGCACAGAAAACAACCATTGCTGGTGCTTGTCCTTTTTCTTTCGGCTCTTTTTTTAAATATCTAGTGCAAAAGTCAAAAAAATTATTTATTTTAAAGTCATTATCTGTATCAAAAAAAGACTTCCCTGCTTTATTGCTTTCTCCATTTTTGTTATCTCCATCTACATACCACATTGGATTACTTGCATAAGCATTATTTCCTAAATTATATGGTATATCAGCTATAATTAACTGTGCTTTTGGTATTCCATATCTTTTTGCATTTTCAAAATGATCATTATATAATTCTATTTTTACTCCCATATTGACCTCTTCCTTTCCCTTTATTTATGCAATACTTTTTCCCAAAAATTCATCATATTTTCAATCAATTCTTCTATTCCATCTGCAATAGGTTCTGTAATATCTGTCATAAGTTCTACGAAACCACTTAGAAACCATCCTAAAAAATGCAATATTAAATATATAGGTGTCATTAAAATAACAAAAATTATAAATAAAAATCTTTTCATTTCTTCTTCTCCCTTTGTATTATTGCATAGCCTAGCTCTCGCAATTTATCACAAATTGGCTTGAAAGTTTTATCCTTTATATTCCAACTTTCTCTTTGTATCGTTCCCCAAATAGCTAATTGTTCGCCTTTATTATTGATTATTT
>CAOJZE010000134.1 GCA_948466095.1 uncultured Clostridium sp. | reverse complement strand
AAGTGAATAGCATAAAAACAGCAGAATACAATTGTTGTTCATAAATCAAATTAGCATCTGATGTATATTTTCTCATCAAGGCATTTACTCCATAAAACAAAGCTGAAATCAAGGCATATACAATTCCTTTTTTATCAAATGTTTCTCCCTCTTTTTCATTCCTAATAGTAAGTAACATAGCAGATGAAAAAATAGCTATTATTGCCAAAAATAGAAAATATATTTTAGTAGTGGATGCCTCTCCAAAAATGAAAAAGATTAATAAAGCTCCAATTGGTCCCTGAAAATTCTTCCATTGATTCGACCTTGACATTCCAATTTTATCAATGGCAATGACTAAGGAAATAGAAGCCACCATAGAAAGCACACCAGCTATTGCTGCATATATTAGTAATGGATTGGTCAAATCTAGTTGATAGCCTTTTATAGCATATATCCAACAAATTAAAATCGAAGAAATCACAAATCCAATTGACATATATAAGGTATAATATTTTGGTTTTTGATTTGATAATTTTCTTGGAATAATATAAAGCGTATGAAAAATAGAAGACACAATCGCGAGTGTATATCCTAATATTAAATTTTGCATAACCAATCCCCCTTAATTTGCATATTTAAAGCAACACTCTTCCAAATCATCCTGTAACAATTGTCTTTGCGTTTCATAAATATTTCTAAAATACTCTTGTTTCGTAACAAAATTTTCATTTGTCATATAATTCATCGTAGCAATTGACACATTGGAGCAATGGTCAATTATCTTTTCACAAATTGTCAAAAGTTCTATAAAAGCGATACCACTTTCCACATAGCATTTTCTCTCTTTTAATCTCTGAATATGTAGATTTTTATATTTCTCCTCTTGCATCTCTGCAAACTCTTTCATTGCCTCAATCTTTACAATTAATTTCAAATCTTTTTCCTGAAAAGCTTGTATGGTAGTCAAAATGCAATCCTCTGTTATTCTACAGATTTTCTTAAACTCCTCTTGTGCTTCTTCCGAAATTTTAATATTTTTTTCATGCATCTCTTCCACCGTTTCAGAAAATCGATAAGCATAATCCCCTATTGTTTCAAATTCAGACTGGATATTAAGTAGCGCATTCACTGTTATATTTTCTTGTTCTGACAAGTCTAGGCTTCCAATTCCTACTAAAAATTCTGTTATCACTTGTTCCATTCGGTTCATTGCTTTTTCTCTTTCTTCAATTTTATCCAATTTCTTCCTTTGAAAATCGTTTAATAATTTTACTGACTTTCTAAAATTCTTCTCTGCTATTTCGCCCATTTTCTCTACCACAATTGTACTATTTAAAATTGCTATATTAGGTAAGTTTATTACTCTATTATCTAACCTATTTAAAACAGATAAATAATCACTTTCGTCTTCCTCATCATCGTCTGTTCTGTCGTTATCTCGAATCGTAAATAGTGTCAATTTTTCAATCCAATTGATAAATGGAAATAACACAATGGTTGACACAATATTAAAAATAGTATGGAAATTGGCAATTTGTCCCATATCTATCGTATCTTGCCAAAATGGAAATCCTATAGTGTATTGATAGGTATAAATAAAAATCAAAAATAGAATGGTTCCTATTAAATTGAAATACAAATGAACAGCTGATGCCCTCTTAGCATTTTTAGAACCTCCTATACTAGCAAAGATAGAGGTAACACAAGTTCCAATATTTTGTCCTAATATAACTGGAATGGTAGTAGCATAAGTAACAATTCCTGTGGTGGATAAGGCTTGCACAATTCCCACAGTGGCTGCTGAACTTTGTACAATGGCAGTAATCAAAGCTCCTGCTAAAACCCCTAAAATAGGGTTTGACAATTTGGATAATATTTCAGTTAAAATCGGTAATTGGCTAAATCCACTGGCTATGTCTATCATACTAATCATTCCTGTAAATAGCAATCCAACTCCTGTTATCATTTCCCCCATGCTATTTTTCTTTTTGTCTGTTGCAACTCCCATTATTAAGATTCCTATTAATAAAAAGATAGGTGCTAATACAGCTGGCGTAAATAAAGATAACCAACTACCACCATCGATATTAGTCAATCTTAAAATCTGTGATGTAATGGTAGTTCCTATGTTGGCTCCCATGATAATAGGAATCGCATTTTTCAACTTTAAAATTTCAGAATTCACTAGCCCAACTACAATAACGGTTGTTGCCGATGAACTTTGGGTCGCTACTGTAATTAAAATTCCTACCAATAAAGCTTTGAATACGTTATCGGTAGCAGATACTAAGACTTTTTCTAGTTTTCCTCCTGATAGTTTTTTTAAATTGGTACTTAGAATTTTCATTCCATAAATCAAAAGTGCTAATCCACCTAGTAATTTGATAATTGATATTAGTATGTTCAATTGCTCCACCTCAAATAATTCGTATTTCTTCTTAAACTGATTTTTTCCTTAGTATTCCTTTTATTGTTTCGTTATCTTTTCTTTGGTTTCTTCTTTATTTTTTATTAAGGCAATCATAGCTGATACAAATTGAGAAATTTCTTGTATCGCTCCAACATATGCCATAACCATCACATTATAAATCGCCCAACCTAATCCTACAACTGCTGTTGTGATTCGAATCACTTTTACATTATCTTGCCATAATCCATAGGTATAAATAAGGGTAACAATAATAGGAATTACACTCCACATGTTTTGCCAACTCATCATACCAGAAACAATAGCTACTATTTCAAAAATTAATAATATGATAAGTGATGGCTTTTTGTCTTTTTTCTTGTAATAATAAAAGATGATACATCTTATGGTATTGATAATTGATATAACTGCTCCTGTGATAGCATTGAGTAAAAAGAATTGTATGGTTACGACAAGATTTGCAAATACAAAACACATCACAATTTTTTCTTTAGTTTTAAATTGTACAGATACTACGGTAAGTATTAATGCAATAACCCCACAAATTTGTGCTAAGATAAATAACATTTAGATTTCTCCTTTTTCTAACATTGTATATTTATATTTTGATACCCATTTTTGTACCAAACTATAAACCGCATAAGCAATCCATACTCCTATAATGCCTAACATGGTATAAGACAAGGCGGTAGCCACTATTATTTTTATCATAGATGTCATAAAATTACGTTTTGCCAAAAATCTAAACTCTCTCATGCCTCGAAGAATTCCATAATAATAAGTTCCACTTATCTCTGCATATTGTCCCATTACCAACAATGGTAATACCGAATAAAAAATCACCAATAATTCATGTTGTTTCAAAAATAGATGGGCAATCACAATGGCAATAGTTGTCACCATGACTGGAACAATAAAAGAGAAAATATTAATAACTTTCCTTATTACTTGTTTTGCTATCTTCATTCTTTCCTTATTCTGATACCCTGTTTCGATTCCAATACTAATAGAGATACCATTACTAAATCCTTGTACAAAGGCTTGCGATACATCTGCAATTTGAATCAGAATAACATGTACTGCATATTCTAAAGGTCCTATTCTAGAAACCAAGATATTAAATACAAATTGGTCAGCTTTTGTAACAATTCTTTCTACACAATTCCATTTGAATAAATGAAAAATTTCTTTGGTAATACTTTTTTGAAATTGATACGTTACTGTACTTTTGGATTTAATCATCAAATAAATACTTAGTATCATATCAATACCAACTGTTACCCATGCAACTCCTGCCACACCATAATGTAATGTAACAACCAACCAATCTAACAATAAATTGCCTATAACAGCTATGATTCTTAGTATCATGATATTGCCTTGTTTGCCAATGGTTCTTTGATGTCCTGTTAATATGGTTACAACAGAACTTGGTAGAAACCCTATTAATCTAATTGTGATATAAGTAATACATATCTTGTCTACCTGAAATAGTGGTGGAAAAATTGGTCTTATGCCATAAACCACTAAAATCATTGCCATAGCTATTAGTATTGTAATCATAACGGCATTTCCTGTTAACAGTTTCACTTGTTTTTGATTCTTTTCACCTTGTGATTTGGCAAGTAAAGCCATATTCGATACATTGATAGATTCGATACTCATTTGCATGATGTTTAATATAACTGCCATTGCTCCTATTGCCCCTAATTCATTGGTTCCTAAGGTTGCAATCACAAGTGTATCAACTAAAGTCATTAAAATGTTGATAAAGTTTTCCGTAGCAATTGGAATTGATATTTTTAATTGTTTTTTTACATTTAATGTTTCTTCCATTGTTTTTTATCTCATTTCTTTTTAATTCTAAATCTTTCAATTTTTTTTACTTGTTCATTATAACATCTCTTAAAAAAATTTTCATCCCTTTTTGTATTTTTTATGACAAAAAATGATAATCTCCTAAACAATGTTGAATCGAATCCAAAATTTATTCATAAACATTCATATTTTCTTTAAAATGGGACATACTATTTCATATATATATATTGGGAGGTAATTTTATGAAATTAACAATATGTGAATTAAGTTATTTGAACGAATTAATAACAAACTGTGTCAACACCATTACTTGTATGTCTTTATTTCGCAAT
>CAOJZE010000133.1 GCA_948466095.1 uncultured Clostridium sp. | reverse complement strand
TCTAATAATTTTAATGTTTCGACTTTTTCATATGCATTTGTATTGTATAAAATAGGGATAATCAATCCTTTTTGTTTTGCTATTTTTATCGCTTCTATGATTTGCAACACATAACTAGTAGGTGTCACCAAATTAATATTTTCTACTCCTTTTTCTTGTTGCTTTAAAAAAATATCAGCTAATTCTTCTATAGTAATGTCTTTTCCTTTACCTAATTGACTGATTTCATAATTTTGACAATAGATACAATTTAAATTACAATTTGAAAAAAAGACTGTCCCAGAGCCTTTTTCTCCACTAATACATGGTTCCTCAAAATCATGTGTGCTATATAAAGCAATTCGTACTTTGTCTGTTGCTTTACATTTTCCTACTTTTTCCTTATTTCGATTAACTTGACATTCATGTGGGCATATCTTACATTTTTCTAATCCTTCTAACATCTCTCTTCTTTCTAGGGGACAGGTTTCAATTGTCTCAAAATTTCTGTCGATTTTTGTATTTTTTCCTATTTCAACATTTTTCTACTTAATTCATGAGACAATTGAAACCTGTCCCCGTTGTCTCATTCTTCATAAACTTTTTCTACCTGTAATTTTTCATTCTGTTGTTTCAATACTATCTTTTTTCTACTCAATTTATCTATATGATTCTTAACCATTTCTTTTACTTTTTCTTCCTCTGTGCTGTTGACTCTTCCAATCTCCTCTTCCTTTGTATTTCTAATAATAACAAAATCGTCTTCCTCATTTAATGTCTGGGAATAGTCTTCTAAATACTCAATAATTTCCACCTCATATCCTGTTGGTGTCCTTTGAATTTCGTTTAATAAAAACAAATCCTCTAATTGGTCTAATCCCATTCCCACTGCAAAATATTTATCCATTTTTTCATCATATATAATATATTCGGTTCCTTCTTTTGGAAATTCCTTTGTCAACCTTTCTCCAAATAGGTCTTTTGCTTTTTCTTGTATCTCTTCGTAAAAAAATTCATAATCTTCTAAGTTTTTTTTGACTACTTCCCATATCCATACATCTTCTGCTTGATTAATATCTTCAAAGTTTGGTAATGCTTGTCCTGTTATTTCTTTCCACATATAAATTTTGGTTATATAAGTTTCTATTTGGCTGATTTCTTGTATACTAATGTTATTGCTAGTATTAATAGCAACCTTTTTGTATACAACCATTCCCACAAAAATGATCGCTAAAATTATGATAATGGCAATTAATTTTTTCATAATTTATTTCATTCCTTCCTAGTCACAAATCTAGTTACCTTATTCTCTCATTTTAGCCTCTACTCTTTTACCATTTTTTATTCTATCATACTTTTGTTTTTTCTTTCAAGGTTTTTTAAGTATTATTGTAAAATTACCAAAAGGGACAAATTTCTTTGGCAATCTACACGAAAACGGTAAAGTACTGCCACTTCACTTACAGTGGCAGTACTCATAGCATTTCAATTTTTTATAATTTCATATTTACCTCAAATAGCAATAGCTCTTATAAGCCTCTCTTTGTTTGGCCTTTCTATAACTACTTTCATTTGTGCTATTTATTTTTATCAGATACAAATTCCAGACTATCATCATCTATTCCTTGAATAATTTGTACAAAGAAAAAAAATGATTCTAGATTTCCTGGTATTCGAATTGTGATATATTTGTTGTAACAACTAATTTTAAAATCTAGAAAATCCTCAATGGTACTTAGATTTTGCCAAATTTTTTCAATATTATCAGTATCCTTTAAAACAAAGCTAATTTGATAAAAATCATCTGGTACTATCTCAAATAAAAAAGCCTTCTTAAATTGCTTTATCGTGCTAACATAGCATATTATCTCCTCCTTTATTTTTTTCACAAGCCTTGAAACATAACTTTGCGAAAGATTTAATTTTTCTGAGATAACTTTTTGTGTAACTCCTGCAATTTCAGACAGTATAATGTATCTTTCTCTTGGTTCCAAAAAATTCAGCATAATGCTAATACATTTTATAAAAATCTCTCCCTGTATAATTTTATCCGTAACGTTTTCATCAGAAACTAGAACTTTGTCCCCTATTGTCATTGTGTTTCCGCTATCATCCTCATGAATTATGGTTTCTAATGAAATATCATTTTTATGTGCTTTATTCTTTCTTAAATACATTAGTATCTCATTTCTTATACTCGGAACTGCATATGTCGAAAATTTTGTTCCTTTATTCTCATCAAAGTTTTTTGCCGCCTTGATTAAGCCCAATATACCTGTAGATTTTATATCTTCTTCATCATGAAAATTGGATACATGAAATTGCTTTACAACATAACCTGCTAATCCATAATTTTCAATTATTAGTTCATCTGGTTTTTTCGGGCTTTCATCGTCTTTTATAATTAGTTCATCTGATTGTTGTTTTTCACTTTTTTCCCGTTTGTTGAAATCTGACCGTTTGCTCATATAAAATAGCTCCTTTCAAATTATTAGTTAACTAGTTCTAAAAAATTGAAATACCTTTATAAAATATAAGGCTTTTGCCTATAGCGTTATATTATCATAACTTTACAATAATTTCAAGTTCTTATGTGTAGTTATAGTGCAATGTTACCATCTCATAACCACCTTAAACAAATCGCCATCAATATGAATCGTAAACTCACCACCTTGTAATTCTATCAAACTCTTAGCAATGGATAATCCCAATCCACTACCTTCTGTATATCTTGACTTATCACCTCTCACAAATCTTTGCATTAATTCATCACTACTAATATTTAACTTGTCTTTGGAAATATTTTTAATACTAACTTCTACTTTATTTTTTTCTCTCTTCATATCGATATACACTCTGGAACCATCTAATGCATATTTGGTAATATTACTCAATAAATTCTCAATCACACGATACATATAACGATTATCAGCTTGTATTTTAATGTCTTCCTCTGGCATACTGATTTCTATTTGTAAATTTTTTTCCTCCAATCGGTCTTTGAACTCTCCGATACTTTGATGAATCAGTTCTTTCAAATTAATTTTCTCGATATTTAATTTCACATTACCAGAAGATACTTTAGAAGCCTCTACTAAATCTTCTGTTAGTTTCTTTAATCGGTAAGATTTCTTATCTAAAATGTCAATGTATTCTTTTACTTTTTCGTTTGGAATTTCTTCCTTTTTCAATAAATCCACATAGTTAATAATAGATGTTAATGGTGTTTTAATATCATGTGATACATTGGTAATCAATTCGGTTTTTAATCTTTCTGATTGCAAACTTTCTTCAATCGCATTTGAAAATCCTCCTGCTATATCATTGATATAGACTGTCATTTCCTTTAAAACGCCTTCCATTTCTTCCTTATCCAAATAAATATCGGTTTTTCCCTCATAAATCTTTTGTAATGCTTCTTTTATTTCCCCTTGCTGTCTGTTATATCTTCTTAGTCGATAAAATACCCAAAGCCAAAATCCTCCTAATAAAATCAGACTGATACCAGTTCCTATCATAGTAGCTAGGATAACGCTAACAGCAACAAATCCCCAATAATACCAAAAAACTTTTTTACTAGAAGATGTTTTTTGTTCCATTTCACTGATAAATTTTCTAATCTTATGATAAAACCACTTTATCACCTTATAACTTATAAATCTTTTCCAAAATGTTTTTGGCTTTATTGTTTTTTTCGTAGTAACGCCCCATTTGGCGCATGCTATATAAGCAATTAAATACGCTACCATATACAGAATTACTACTACATAGTGAATATAAATATCAAAAGCATTTGCTACAATTGTTAGTACTATTGCTACAACATTAAAACTTATTATACTAATAATCTCATATGGTATTCGATCTATTGCATTTAAGCTAATTCCCTCTTCACCTTCTTTATGTCCAATCGCCCAAAAAAGATAAATTGCTATGATAACTAGTAATATTAAGCTTATCATACAACTATATATGGGTAATCGATTATTTTGTAGCATAAAATCATATATAGTTTTATTGAATAAAAAACTAGTTGCCTGTGTGGTTTTATCTTCTTCGTAAGAACTATAAATATCATAATCTTTAAATTCCTTAGCTTTTTGCGAATGATTGCTACCATAGCTAGAATTGCGATAACTATAATTATATTTTATATTATCTTCATTGATATAAGTTAAATTGGTTTCTATTTTACCATTTACAAAATTCCAATATATCTTTTGGTTTTTCATGTTATCTTTTATTTCTTGATAATCATTACTTTTTATGTTGGTGAACATTTTCCCGCGTCTCTCTATCAATAATTATATAATTGATATAAGCACCAATTCCATTACTATAATTATAACTACTTTGATTATTGGAATAATAATAGGTATTACCTTGTGAATCTTCTAACTCTACAAAATAATAAGATTGCTCTACATTTTGGCAGTCTGCTATTTTATTAATAAAAAAATACAAATAATTATTAGCAAAATTTTCTGTTTCTGAATACTGTGTTAATTGTCCTTCTGTATTTTCAAATTCACTTAAAAATGCCACATGCAATATACTAAGCCCTAATATCGCTACTAATATGGGGATAAGAATATAACACAAAATCTTTAATAAACTGGATTCTCTTACTCTTTCCATTACTACCTCCTTTGTGTGACAAGAGGGTCGTCCCTTTTTGTCACATTTGTTATTTTTAGGTGAT
>CAOJZE010000132.1 GCA_948466095.1 uncultured Clostridium sp. | reverse complement strand
CCGATTTCCGGTTTTGTCAGCTGTTCGTCTGCACCCAGTTCTTCCCCCTTAATCTATCCTTTCTGCTACTAAATCATAATCACTGATTCCAACTATTTTACATTTTACGAAATGATTTCGTCTATCTGTCCTGTCTAATAGTTCTTTTTTGATATACACCAATCCATCCATTTCTGGTACATCTTGCCCAGTTCTTCCTACATAATATTTTCCATCAAAAGAAATATTCTCTATTAAAACTTCGCATTCTTGGTTTAATTTCTTCTTCAGATTTTCTCTTGAAATGTGTTGTTGCAATTCCATAACTTGACGGTACCTCGCCTTTTTCGTATTGCCATGAATTTGTTTTGGTAACTTGGCAGCCGGCGTTCCCTCTTCTTTGGAATACATAAAAGTCCCTAATTTATCAAATTTTGCCTCTCTTACCAATGTTAGCAACTCCTCAAAATTTTCTTTTGTCTCACCTGGAAATCCTACAATCAAACTAGTTCGCAAAGTCACATTCGGGATTTTCCCTTTTATCTTTTGGATTAATTCTTGTATTTGTTTTTTCGAGGTTCTTCGATTCATTTTCTTTAACATGCTATCTGAAATATGTTGAATCGGTATATCAAAATATTTTGCTATTTTCGAATTGTTAGCCACTATTTCAATTAATTCATCTGTAATCCCCTCTGGATAAGCATATAAAAATCGAATCCACTGAATACCTTCTATCTTACTGATTTCTTCTAATAATTCCGCTAACTTACTCTCCCCATATAAATCCATTCCATATTTCGTCGTATCTTGTGCAATGATAATAAGTTCCTTTATCCCTTGCTCTGCCAATTGTTTGGCTTCTTCTAGTATCTCTTCTTTTTTTCTACTAACAAACGGACCTCTGATGTATGGAATCGCACAATAGGTACATTTATTGCTACAGCCTTCTCCTATTTTTAGATACGCATAATTTTCACCTGTTGTGATGGTTCTTCCCAAAAACTCCTCTTGTGTCAACATTGGCATCTTAGGAATTTCAGATATTTTCTGGCTTATCTTATTTTTGTCTGTAATCACAATATTTCTTTTGATTAAATCCTCTATTTGGTTCCATAATGTATCATATTCTTCTATTTTAATAAACAAGTCTACTTCTGGCAATGCTTTTCTTAAATCTTGATAATATCTTTGCACTAGGCATCCCATTACAATCAAATATTGGCATTGTTTCTTCTTGTATTCTGCCATTTCTAAAATAGTATTAATTGCCTCTTCCTTAGCACTATCAATAAATCCACATGTATTAATAACAATGATATCCGCTTTGGTTTCATCATTTACTATTTCAAAATTATTTTTTTTAAATAGCCCAATCGTTGCTTCTGTGTCAATTAAATTTTTACTACATCCTAGTGATACAAATCCTACTTTCATTTTTTCTTCCTTTTTTAAAAAATTTGTGACAAGAGGGGCGCCCCTTTTTGTCACACTTTTACTATTTCTAGTATAGTTATTATATTTTTTATGAAGCAACGTTTCGCGAGAACTAGCGAGCTACAGTCTGTTAAGAATTCTTCAGACTGTATGAAGCCTAAGAATTGCAAGTAAAAAACTATAATAACCTTTTATAACTTATTTGGTTGTGACAAAAAGGGGCGCCCCTCTTGTCACAAATTTCTTCTCTAATCTTTGTGGCTACAAATATGCTTCCTCGTCAACTCCATCAAATCCAACTTGGTAAAGCCTTCCACTTGTGTCTTGCTTCTATCCTTTTTTAATTCTTCCCTTAGAAGCTTCTCAATCCTTTGTTTATTTTCTTGATTTTTCATGTCAATGTAATCAATAATAACAATCCCACCAATATCTCTTAATCGTAATTGTTTTGCGATTTCTATGGTTGCTTCACTATTTACCTTATATACGGTTTGTTCTAAATTCTGATTTCCTGTATATTTTCCCGTATTGACATCAATAGCCGTTAAGGCTTCTGTTTTATCAATGGTAATAAAACCACCACATTTTAACCAGATTTTTCTATTCTGTATTTTTTCTATTTGTTTCTTCAAATCATAAATAGCTAACAGATTTTCTTTTTCCTTCACTTCTATCTTTAAATCACTATATTCTTGGTTTTGAGCTTTTAAATCTTCTATCTCTTTTTTCATATTTTTATTATTTACTGTAATTTTTTCCACTGAATTTCCTGCTAAATCTATTAACATTTTTTCGATAATGTTTTCACTTTTATATAATAATTTCGGTTCTTTTAAATCTGGACTAATACTAGTTTGCATGATATTGTTCCACTTTTTTTCTACTTTTTTAATGTCCTCAATGATTTCCTTTTCTTTTCCATGTGCTGAAGTCCTTATAATCGCTCCATTTCCTTCGCTTAAGTTATCTTTTACAAGCTTTTTTAATCTTTGTTGTTCCTTTTCATCTTCAATCTTTTGTGAAATTGTGATAATATCGGTATTCGGAAGCAGAGCAATGTATTTACTTGGTAGATTAATATGAGTTGAAACTCTTGCCCCTTTTTTTTCGTTGCTATCTTTTTTCACTTGTACCAGTAATTTCTGGTTCGTTTTTACTATCTTACCTATTTCTGCATCATTTTTTTGCGTTTCTTTTGTTTCATCTATTTTAGGCAAAATATCTTTTAAATGGATAAAGCTATTCTTTTCCGTACCAATATCAACAAAAGCTGATTGCATGCCATTGATAACATCTTTTACAATCCCAATATAGATATTTCCTTCTCTTCTTCTATATTCTTTATCTTCTTCATAATATTCTACTAACTTTCCATTTTCAATAAAAGCTATTTGTTTTTTATCATTTTCTGTTTGTATGATAATTTCTGTCATTTTTAGCTCCTTTCTATTGCTGTCAGAGCTGTGACAAAATGTTTTCTTACCACGCTTTCAATTAAATTGATTCATGGCTATATCAATTCCACTTTTTATCATTTCAATCACTGCTTCTTTTGCTAAATCTGTTCCTTTATCTAATTTACTTTTTTCTTCTTCTGGAATAGCACCTAATACATATGCAATCAAATCCTCATCGTTTTTTGGCTTTCCAATTCCAACTCTTATTCTTTTAAAATTCTGGGTATTTAATGCCTGTAATACTGATTTCATTCCGTTATGTGTGCCTGCTCCTCCTGCCTTTCTAATTTTGATACTACCTGGCTCTATGTCAATATCATCATAAATAACCATTAAATTTTCTATTTCTATTTTATAAAATTGAATCATCTCTTGGATGCTTTCTCCACTTAAATTCATAAAAGTTTGCGGTTTTAATAAAATAACTTTTTCTCCTTCTATGCTTCCCTTTCCATATAAGCCTTTGAATTTATTTTTGGTGATTGGAATCTCATATTGTTTTGCTAATTTATTAATGGTGTTAAATCCCATGTTATGTCTTGTACCGCCATAGTCTTTTTCTGGATTACCTAATCCCACGATTAAATACATATTTCGTTTTCCTACCTTCTTTTTATTAGGTTGTGTGTAAAAAATCAAACCTTTTATAACACTATCTATTTTAACTTGTTTTTTGCTTTTTTTCAAGTTTTTCTTCAATTAAGTTTCGTTTTTTTGGAGTAAGCTCCTTCAAGTGGCATTCATAAGAAAATACGAAAGATTACAAGTATCTAAGCTTGAAATTAGAAATTCTTATGTGTGAAATAAAGAAAGCTCTGGACAAAACGACTCTTTTCTCTATTTTGCATAAATGGGCTAATTTGTGCCTGTCCCAAAAAGCATCACCACAAAAAAAGCACTCCTAAAAGTGCCTTCTTTTTAACGTTTATCAATTATTCTGCTGATTCCTCTGTTTCTGGAGCTTCATAAGCTTCTAAAATAGCTTGTTGAATCTTCTCTCTTGTTTCAGCATTGATTGGATGAGCTATATCTTTGAATTCTCCGTTTGGAGTTTTTCTGCTTGGCATAGCTATAAATAATCCATTTTGACTTTCGATAACTTTGATATCGTGTACTGCGAATTCATTATCGAATGTTACAGAAGCAACAGCTTTCATTCTGTTCTCTGAATTTACTTTTCTTAAACGTACATCTGTGATTTGCATTCTAAGTGCACCTACCTTCCTTAAGTTTTATAATTATTTTGTACATATAACTTGTCTCTTATGTACATTTATATTATTCTTCATAAAAAAAGTTTTTCCTTCTTTTTTTTACAAAAAAATAAAATTTTATATTTTGTAACATTTTAATTTTTATCTAATAAAATATACAAGGTTCAAAATCGTCACTTTATTAAAAATATAATAAATTTAAGAATTACAATTTTTTTCTAAATTTTTACCAAACTATTGAATTTTTAATCATATAATTATATAATCTATCTGTTAAAAAGGAGTGTTTACAAATGCCAAATATTGATACTATCAAAAAATATAAAAATATACATATGATAGGAATTGGTGGCGTTAGTATGAGTGGGATTGCTGCGATTCTAAAAAATTGGGGTTTTACGGTTACTGGTTCTGATTGGGCTAAATCTGAAACAACTGATAAATTAGATGAATTAGGAATCAAAGTTACTATCGGTCACAATTTAGAAGCCATTGCCAATTCTGATATTATTGTTTATTCTGCCGCTATCAAAGAAGATGACCCTGAAATGTTAGAAGCCAAAAGACTTGGTATTCCTACTATTGAAAGAGCTGACTTTTTAGGAGAATTAACT
>CAOJZE010000131.1 GCA_948466095.1 uncultured Clostridium sp. | reverse complement strand
TAATCTATCATTTCTGCATATTTGATAATATAATCAAATATTTCTTGTGAATCTTCTGTAAAATTTTCCCTTTTAGGAATAAATCTTAATTGTTTTCCATAATATAATTCTGTTTCATTTTGATAGGCTTGGTAAAATTCAGAAATATTATTTAATACATACATTCTTGTTTGTCCTATTTTAAAAGATAATTTTAAAGTCTCTGAATTTTCTATTTCTGCATAATATTCTAGTTTTACAGCAGTTGCAAGTTCTCCTGTGTTTCTCTTTTTTAGTTCATTTGTTTCTTCATACAATTCAGTTAAATCAAGTGTATTAGCGGTTCTTTCACTCGAAATCTTTTTATATAATTCTATTGTTCTTAATCCACTATAGTATTTATTTTCATATTGACGTCTTTTTCTTTCTTGTTCTTGTCGTATTCTAATTTCTTCTAACCTTTTTCTTGCTTCTTCTTTTTCCTTTTCTTCAATTTTCTTTCTTCCTTCTCTTGTACTAGCATAATGTGGTTCTATTACCTCCATTGAGGTAGCTATTATGTGTTTACATAGATTTCCATTATAATAATCTTCACAAGTACATGTGCTTTCTTTTATCATATTTCCAGTGATTGTCAAAGTAGTAGTATATCTATCATAATTTCCTTCCACAGATGCTTCAATTGTATAATTTTTTTCATCCTTTTTATCAACATTTCTAACGGTAATGAGAGCTCTATTGTATAAACTTCTCCCTCTTTTATATCTGGATGGGTCATATCTTCTACTAAAATTAAGTATTTCAAAATTCAAATCTACTACATCAATAATCATGTTTATTAGCTCCTTAATCTACCTCATTTTTAAAATCTACAACCGTCTCTCCTACACCAGCCTCTACTTTAATGGTAACCTCTCCATTACCTATGGTCTGTTTATCACTCACTTTTTGTCCACCTACTTTAAAGTTTCCTAATCCTGTCTCAGCCTCTATTTGATAATCACTAGATTGACCAACTAAATTAATATCTAACTCTCCAACACCACATTCAATATCTGCTGTTTTTGTAATTTTACCAGTAAAATCTAATTTTCCAATTCCACCATTTAATTTTAATTCCCCAATATCACTATTAGCAATATTAGCTTCTCCTGCCCCTGCCTCTATTTTAGCATATTTAGCAGAAAGAGAATCAATTTGGTATTTTCCAACACCCATCTCTAAATTTACTTTATCTGCCTTTAGATATTCGATATTGGTTTCGTTCACCCCTGTTTCTATCGTAACCTCGTCAAAATTCATGTTTTCTGGGATATAAATAGTGATTTGTGATTTCACATCTTCTATGGGATGAAAAAAATGTGTATGATAATTCTCATCTTCTATTTTAAGTTTTTTTCCTTCTACTTTACAATGAAATTTGTCAGAAACCTCAGACGCAGTTACCTTCAAAGTATCTCCCTTTTTGATGGCTAATTTACAAACCTTTAAATCCATATCCAAACTCGTAATATCTGAATATTCCTGCTCCCATTTTGTTATCATAGCCTCATTACTACTATTTTCAAACATTTCCAGTCCTACTGTAATACCAAAAATAGCAGTAATAGTAGTGATAATCACACCAATAATCATAAAACATAAATAAATAGCCAATGCAATTGCTCCATATTTAATTACTTTTTGAAAAGATGTCATTTTATCTCAACACCTCCAAACATAGCCACACTATTAATATAGATAGTTGGTAAACTTTCATTGTATTCGGTTTTAACTTTGTTACTGACTCCTCCAAAGATTGGCGTTGATTTTACTTTGATATTAACTCCTGTTGGTACTCTTATCTCAATTCCCCCAAAAATGGCATTAGCATTGATAACTTGGTCTGCTTTGATGATTGCTTTTGAAATGTCCAATTCTACACCTCCAAATACAGCATCTAAATTCGCTCCGTGAAACTCTTGCCCAGAAAAATCACTTTGTTGACTTCCAAAAGTAGCACAATACTCCTCAAAATCACCTTTATTGCTATTTAATGTTCTAATTGTGTCCGCTATTTTTTTGTTAAATGTATCTTTAAAAATAATACTAATTCCTATCATAACTAAAATAAAGGGAAAGATTAATTTTCCGATTAGGCTAAAAGATAAGATATTTTGGGCACATAACAATAATACAATTCCTATTACTAACCATATGAAACTCCACATTTTATTGGTGCTTCTAAATAACTCAATAAAACTTGGTACAATAATAAATAATGTCCACCAACCTCGAAAGAAAACATTAATATCTGTTAATCCTACAGCATTTAGTCCAAAGATAACCCCCACTACAATTAATACAATTCCCCATAATACATTTCCAAATTTCTTCATTTTACACATCTTCCTTTCTTTTTTTATTATTTTGCTACTATATTTTCTATACTAAATTTATTATATTTTTTATACAGTAGAAATTTTCTCCCTGTGGGAGGAAAGCTTCGTACTGTATAAATATGGAAATTTCTAGAATTGCTTTGCGATTATCATCGCTTAGCAATTCTTAAATTTGTTTTTTATAAAGTGACAATTCGGAGGGACCAACAAGATTACAAACTGTTACTTCAGTTACAGTTTGTTCGCAGTTGGGAGTCACTTTATAAAAAATAATAATAAATTTAATTTTTTTATTTAAGCTGTAAATCGTAACATTATTTTTTCTATTTCTTGAAAACAAGCATCCTCTTTTGTTAATACGACATCATAATTTTCCTGATAAAATCTTAAATTCTCACTTTCTCTACTATTTAAAAATCCTATTGTTATGGTTTTATCTAAATCTTCTTGATTCACCATCTGTATATCTTCAATGATATCCCCACATAAAACCGCACATTCCTTTTGGCTTAGCATATCCCCTAAATTCTGTGGCAAATTTCCTTCTAATCTCTTATTCATAGAATGAAGAATCATACCAGTAAATTCTTGCATGTTATCTTCCTTAAATTCAATCTCATTACTGATAATATAGATGTTATCGTAATAACACTTCTGACTTTTCAAAAATTCCTCTATGGTATTTTTGATACCAGCTGACAAGATAATGACTGGTATTTTCCTCTCATGTAAACTTTTTAAAAATTCTTTTGCTCCTTTTCTAAGCTTTAGTTTTTCCTTTTGCAATGCTTTTTGTAATTTAGAGAATGTCAATTGGTATTTGTATAAAATATCCATGCTTTTTCGATACCAATCTGCCATATGTTGTTTTTTTATATCATAATCCATTACATAGTCTAATTCTATTGGTTTATATTTTGCATTCAATTGTTCTATCTCTTTTTTGCACTCTTCTCCATAGATTTCAAAGTCTATGATTGCCATCCACGAATCAAGACTATCAGCACTCGTTACCGTTCCATCAAAATCTAATACAACATAATAATTGTCTTTTTCGAGTCTGATTTTTTCTAATTTATCTGGGTTGTTTTCATACCTCATTTACAGGCAATTCCTTTCCTAATACTTGTTTGCTTCATTCTACTATATTTTTCCTAATTTTTCAATAGAAAAAAACCGAATTATCAATATTCGGTTAACGGTTTGCATTTTTCTATTAGCAAGAAGCAATCAATCTTCTTTTTATCTGCCTCAATTCTTCCTTACTAATCTCTGTATATTTCATAATTTTTTCTTCCGACTCACCACTTTGTATCATATTTTTAATGGTTTTTATCCTACCATCTTTTATGCCTTCTTCCTTTCCTTTTTTGATTCCCTCTGTCAGCCCCTTTTTCCAATTCTTATACTCTAAATCAAATAGCATTTTAGTTACTGGACTCATACCTAATTCCCCCTTTCTTCTTATTTTCCCTAATAATTGCTTTGCCTTTTCTTGACCAATACGAAATACGATAATATTCGTAATAATTTCTGCTAATGCTTCCAAATCTTTTGGGTCATCTATCACCTCTACAATTTTATTGATTTGTTGATTTAATTCCTCAATTCCTCTACATTTCTCAATTATCATAATACTAGCAAATAAAGTTCTCTTCTTTAACAATTCTTCTAATGTATAATCTTGTACTGCTATTAAATTATATTCTAAATTGACTTTATAATCTTCATAATTTGGTGATTGATATTGACTTTGTGCAAAATTTGTTTTAACCTTCCATTTTTGAAATCCCGTATAAATTACAATTGGCACTACCACTGGATATACTTTGTCTTTCCTTAAATATGTTTTTTGCACAATACTTTCCTTTCTCATAATTTCGCCCACATATTGCCACATCCTTAATGGCATATCTTGGTCTATGGTGCTTTGATGCTCTACTAAAAAATACACTGGTTTTTGCTTTAATTGATAGATAAGGTCAGAATGCTTTTCTTTATATTGTTTCGTTATAAAATCAGTATGGCATTGCACGAGTTGCTCTGGCTTTATGGTTTGTTTTAAGGCTAAAAATTCATTTAAAAAATGTATCATTTCTTTTTTTCTACTTAAAATATGACGAAACATTTTATCATGTTTTTTATCAATTGTTTCTATTCTTTTGGGATGATAAATTTCATTTTCCTCTAATGGATAAATTTGATAAGTAACATCTTTTTCTTTTAATTTTAGATTTTTGTTGTTTCTTAAGTATTCTATATATTGTTGATAGGTAATAAATTTCAATATATCCCTTCTTTCTGTATTATATATTCTTTTTATTGTTTTGTCAATCTTTATCTTTTAGTAAAATTGTGCCGTTTCTTTTTTTAAGTTTCCGCTTTTTATCACCTCTCTCTTCT
>CAOJZE010000130.1 GCA_948466095.1 uncultured Clostridium sp. | reverse complement strand
AGTGACTCCCAACTGCAAACAGTCTGTAATTACATAACAGACTGTAATTTGTTGGTCCACCCGATTTGTCACTTTATAAAAAAAATATTAAATTATATACATAAACCACTAGAAATTATATGTTATTTGTGGTATAAAAAAAGGAGAAACTATCCCAGAAGGACAGTATCATTTAGGAGCTGATATTTGGATTATTAATTCAGAAAATAAAATTCTTATTCAAAAACGTTCTCCTCAAAAAGCACTCTCTCCTAATGTATGGGCTATGACAGGTGGTTCTGTCATAAAAGGGGAAAGTAGTCGTCAAACAATTGAAAGAGAAGCGATGGAGGAACTTGGTATAAAATTAAATATAGAGAAAGCACAATTACTAAAAAGAATTAAAAGCGACAATGTATGGATTGATACTTATTTTATCAAACAAGACATTGATTTACAAAAAATTAAAATGCAAGAAGAGGAAATATGTGATGTTAAATGGGCAACCTATGATGAGATTGAACAAATCTTTCAAGAGGGAAAATTTATGTGTAATCGATGGGAATTTGTTCGAGACACCATAAAAGATTTTATTGAATCATAGAATACCATCATAATAAAGAGGAGGAGAATAAAAAATGAAAGTGATTACAGGTTGTGTGATTAGAAAGGACAACAAAATATTAATGGTAAAAGAAGCAAAAAAGCACTGTTATGGACAATGGAATTATCCAGTAGGGATGTTAGAAGAGGGAGAAAAAATAACAGAAGGAGCCCTTCGAGAAACCTTAGAAGAGACGGGATGTCAAGTAAAACTAACAGGAGTTTTACCAATTATTAGTTTTTCTTCAAAAGAAGAAAATTATATTATAATAAGATTTACAGCAGAAATGATAAAAGAGGATATTTCATTTGACAAAGAGGAAATATTAGATGTTAAGTGGATTGACATAGAAGAAATTAAAAACATGAAAAAAGAAGAATTAAGAGGATATGATGTTAATATAAAACTAATTCATGATTTAGAAAACAATCATATCTACCCATTAGAAATATTTGATACAAATCATTACAATTCTTAAAAGAGGGAGTTACAAACATGAAAATAGGAATGGATATCGATGGTGTCATATTAGACTACGAAAGGGTTTTAAGAACCTATGGAGACTTATATGACTTGATAGAATTAAAAAAAGACGGTTTAATTCATAGAAACGAACATTATTTAAGAAATCGATATGATTGGACAGAAGAAGATAGAACGAATTTCATCCATCAATATTTCCTAAAGTTAGCCAAACAAACAGGATTCATACCAGGTTCTAAACATGTAATAGAGTTATTACAACAAGATGGACATGAATTAATTATTATTTCCGCAAGAGGAGGAACCGTAGAAGGCATGCAAAAGGTAGCAAAAGAACAATTTAAAAAACAAAATATTAGTTTTTCAAAATATTATTGGAAGCAACTAGATAAGCTAGAAGTGGCTAAAAGCGAAAATTTAGACTACATGATAGATGATAATTTTGATATTTGTAAAAACTTATCTGAAAATGGAATTAAGACTATTTATTTTAGAGATAAAGATATGAAAAAGCTAGAAAACGAAAATGTCATAGAGGTAAGTAACTGGGGAGAAATTTATAGAATTATAAAAAACAAACAATATTTGTAAAGGAATGAAAAATATTGACAAGATACATAGAAATATACTATAATGAATATACTAAAAGAAATAGTAGATTATTACTATTTAAAAGTTGGGTGACCCCATACCATAATTGAGGACAATAGAAAGTTAGGTAACCTCAATACCAAATTGAGGACGATATAAAGTTAGGTAACCTCAATACCGAATTGAGGACGATAAAAGTTCGGATAGCTTTCAACTTTGGCTATCCATTTCTTATATATAAATAGGAAGGAGAAATATGCAAAAAAATCAGAATAAATTAAAACTAATTAGAGTTAAACCAGAATATATTAAATATCTAAGACAGTATGATAAAAAAGTTCAGTTAAATTCAAAAGAAATACATAAGGAAAACAAACCCTTTGTAGGAGTTTTATTTCAAATTAATAAATTCGAATATTTTGTTCCAATTTAAATATAAATAATATGATTCCAATCGTAGAAGAAGCAAAAATTGATTTTAACATAGAAAAAGATAAAGACTTTTCTTTACTAAGAAAAGAAATTGATTATTGTAATAAGCATAGACAAGAAATAGTTAAGAACAGTATAAGAATTTATAATGCGGTTATTAGGCATGAATGGGAATCGCTAGAAAAAAGATGTTGCGATTTCAAATTGTTAGAAGAAAAATGTATAAAATATAAAAAATAAAAAACAAAAACAGCTTTCAAAATTTACATAATTTCATATTATATATAAATATAATATGAAAGGAGGATTCAATCAATTTTGGAGGTAAAAAACAAAAAGATAGGATTTGTACTAACTGGTTCCTTTTGCACCTTTCGAAAAACCATACCAAAAATGAAAGAACTAATTCGAAAAGGAGCAGAAATAGTGCCAGTCATGTCATACAATGCTTATTCAATGGACACAAAATTTGGAAAAGCAAAAGATTTCATAGAAGAAATAGAGAACATAACAGGCAAAGAGATTATTCATACCATTCCAGATGCAGAACCCATTGGACCAAAAAAATTAACAGACATTATGGTCATAGCACCCTGTTCACGGAAACACCATGTCGAAACTAGCCTGTGATATTATTGACACACCAGCTACGATGGCAGCAAAATCACACTTAAGAAATCGGTTATCCATTAGTCATTGCTCCATCGACTAACAATGGATTAAGTGGAAATGCTGAAAATTTAGGAAGGCTATTAAATAGAAAAAATTATTATTTTGTACCATTTCGACAAGATAATCCGATTACCAAACCAAGATCCATTGTATTTGATTTTGAATATCTGATAAAGACGATAGAAAATGCTTTAGATGGTGAACAAATTAGTCCAATATTATTATAAGTAAAAAGATAGAGTATTTTATGAAATATTCTATCTTTTTTTTATAAGATATGATATAGTAATCTAAATACAAGGAGGAGTACATGAAAGACAAAATTAATATTTGGAAAATATTTGCTTACTTTATCCTGTACAGTTTTTTAGGGTACGTAATAGAAACCGTATTTGGTATTTTGACAACTGGACTATGGCAATGTAGACAGAGTTTCTTATATGGACCATTTTTACGGAATTTATGGGGTAGGAGCTGTTATGATTATTGTATCATCACAATATTTCAACCAAAACCATTTTACATTATTCTTGGGTGGCTATTTAATAGGCTCCATAACCGAATACCTAACTAGCTTTTTAGTAGAACTGGTATTACACACGAAATGGTGGGATTATAGTAATAACATCTTAAATCTTAATGGAAGAGTTTGTCTATTGTATTCTGTTTTTTGGGGTATTTTAACGATATTTTTAGTGAAGAAATTGAATCCTTTTTTAGAGAATATCATAAACAAAATAAAAAGTAGAATATCACGTAAATTAGCAAAAACATTTCTTACTTTCCTTGTTATTTTTCTGATGTTTGATTGTGTCCTAACTTGTTATGCTCAAGATTTATTTGTAACAAGGATGGTGATTCAAAACCATATAAAAACAGAAGATTTTGCAAGAAGAGAAGAGGTTCATCTAAAATTACAGGAAAAAGATTCTTTGCTTAATTTTATCAATACGTATTGGAATGATGAAAAAATGATAAAGACTTTTCCTAATATGAAGATTGAAGATGTGGATGGTAATGTTATCTATCTGGATAGTTTATTGCCAGAGATACAGCCTTATTATAGAAAAATATTTGAAAAATAAAAGAGGGGGGACAGGGACAATGAAAATATATCTATTAAGACATGGTCAAACGGATTGGAATAGAGATGGAAAATTTGCTTACAACGAAGAACTTGTACTAAACGAAACTGGCATAAAACAAGCAGAAGCAGCAAGAAAAATACTAGAAAATATAGATTATGATTTAGTAATAGCATCTCCGTTCATACGAGCAAAAAGGACAGCTGAAATTGCAAATAATGGAAGAAAAGACTTAATTATAGATGATAGATTAAGAGAAAGAAATGCTGGTATTTTAGATGGACAATTGCTTACCAATGTAAATCTTAAAGGTTTTTATGATTATTATCAAAATTTAGAATTTGAAGGGGCAGAAAATATACAAGATTTTTGCAAAAGAGTGTGGGATTTTTTAGAAGATATAAAAATAAAATATAAAGATAAAACAATTCTATTAGTCACTCATAATATTGTAATAAGAGCAATAAAAGCTTATATTTTAGGGATTCCTGCTGATGGCAATATACAGAATTATGGAATAAAAAATGGAGAAATAGAAGAATATATTATTTAAAATTATAGAAATCTAAAAAAACGAACATTTTTTTGAAAAAAGTATTGACAAAGAAAAGATGTTCGTATATAATTATCTCAACAAGCAAACAAAGTTTCTAAAAAGGAGATGGTTATATATGAAAATAAAAATCGTAAACAAAAAGAAATTTATTAGGAGTCTATTAATTTTAGTAGGATTAATTCTTCTTATGATATTAGGAATGAATCGAACTTATTCCAAAACAGAAATAGCCTATCGAGAAGACTATATTATAAAAGGAGATACTTTATGGTCTATTGCCGAAAAAGAAGCTATGACAAATGAATACTACAAAAATAGAGATATTAGAGAAGTTATGTATGAAATTAAGGAAATCAATCATCTTTCAGATGGCAATTTAGAAATTGGGCAAAAAATATTAATTCCAAGCATCTAAAAAGAGATTGTCTTTTTAGGCAATCTCCTATATATCAGCCAATGGATTACTTTCC
>CAOJZE010000129.1 GCA_948466095.1 uncultured Clostridium sp. | reverse complement strand
ATCTCCCTTCGCTCGATTGCGTAAGTTATCCGTAACTCACTCCGTTCGAACGGCTTCTCTTTTTGTTCACAATCTCCCTTCGCTCGATTGCGTAAGTTATCCGTAACTCACTCCGTTCGAACGGCTAACTTAATATCCTGGTTTTTTTAACAATTTGAACATATTCTTTTTGTATTCTTCTACTCCTGGTTGATTGAATGGATTCACGCCTAATAACATACCTGACATCGCACACGCTTTTTCAAAGAAATAAATTAGTTCTCCTATATTTTTTTCGTCTAATTGTTCCATTTTTATTAACATATTAGGAACATTTCCTGTAACATGTGCTTTTATGGTACCTTCCATTGCTTTTTTATTGACATAGTCCAATCCTTTTCCTGCTAAGTAATTTAAGCCATCTAAATTGTCATCATCTGGGTGAATTTTAATATCTGTATTTGGATTTTCAATGGCTATTACTGTTTCAAATAGATTTCTTTTTCCTTCTTGTATGTATTGTCCCATAGAATGTAAATCTGTTGTAAAGTCAACCCCTGCTGGGAAGATTCCTTTTTTATCTTTTCCTTCACTTTCTCCAAATAGTTGCTTCCACCATTCTGTAAAATAATGCATTTTGGGTTCGTAATTTACTAATATTTCAATATTTTTTCGTGCTTTATATAAAATATTTCTAGCCACAGCATATTGATAACATTCATTATATTTTAAATTGGAATCATTATATCTCTCTTGACCAATACGTGCTCCTTCCATTAATTTATCAATATCAATTCCAGCAACAGCAATAGGAAGCAAGCCAACAGCTGTTAATACAGAATATCTACCACCGATATTATCAGGTACTACAAATTGCTCATAGCCTTCATTATCTGCTAATGTTTTTAAGGCTCCTTTTTCTTTATCTGTTGTCGCATAAATTCTACTTCTTGCTTCATCAATTCCATATTTATTTTCCAAGATTTCTCTAAAAATACGAAAAGCAACTGCTGGTTCTGTTGTGGTTCCTGATTTTGAAATTACATTGACAGAAAAATCTTTGTTTCCAATATAATCAATCAATTCATTGATGTAATTCGGACTCAAATTATTTCCTACATATAAAATTTGAGGATATTTTCTTTGTTTGTCTGAAAGCATATTATAAAAAGAACTTGTTAAACTTTCTATGACTGCTCTTGCCCCTAAATAAGAACCTCCTATTCCAATGACAACTAAAATGTCAGATTCTTTTTTTATCTTTTTGGCTGCTTTTTTGATTCTAGCAAATTCTTTCTTATCATAATTGGTTGGTAATTCCAGCCATCCTACAAAGTCATTTTCATGATTGGCTCTTCTATGCAAGTCTTTATGCATATTTTCAACTTGCTCCTTATATTCTAAAATACTTTTTTGTGTAATGTCACTATTTTTTAAATTTAATTTTATTTCTGCCATAATATCATTCCTCTTTTCTTTCAATATTTCTTAACCTATTATATAGAAACATAGAAAAGAATTCAAGCTCTCTTTTCATTTTTTTGGCATTTTTCTAAAAACAACAAAAAACAAACTTACTTTTTTCCATAAGTTTGTTTTTATCATTTTTACACAAGACTCTTTTTAACCCTTTTACTTTTTATATGTTTAAAATCTATAATATTTCTATTTTCTTCCTTATCTATATCGTCATTTTCTATCTGCGTATTGTTAATTTTATTCGATAATTCTAAATAACTATCTTTAAGATTTATTAACATATCATTAATTTGAAGCATTTGTTGTGTATAATCTATATTAGAAACTTCTTGTTGAATCATACTTTTGATTTCTTGCTTGGTATCTTTTAAATTCACTACTGTATTGGCTATTTTTGCTAAATAGTAATTTTGTCTCTTCATAAATTTCTTCATATCTTGTTGTTCCATAGATTCCTCAGTTAATTTTCTATTTTGTTCTTCTTTGTTTTCTATCAATTTACTTTTCTGTTGTCTTAAACTTTTATAATTTGTTTTTTCTAATTTTAAAATAGCTTTTCCTAATACTCTAGCAACAGAAACCACTTTCTCCGACTCTGTCTCCTCTAATTCTACTTGTCCTCCATATTCATAAGAATAGCCTTTACTATAGATTTTGCCAGCTACTTTCTTTTTATTTAAGACAGCACCAATAATTTCTCCTCCAACTGTCTTAATTGATTTTTTTACTTCATTCAATTCATTAATCTTTGTAATTTCTGAATTAACTACTAAAATAGTAGAATCCATAATCGTTGATAATACAATACTATCGGTTACTAATCTACAAGGTGGTGCATCTACAATAATAATATCATAAACATTTTTTAAGATAGCAATTAATTCTTTCATATTTTTTGAACCTAATAGTTCAGATGGGTTTGGTGGTACAGTTCCATTAGTCAAAATATGTAAGTTTGGTATTTTAGTCTCTTGGATATAATTTATTCCTAATCTTATATCTTTTCTTACATTACCTGTGATATGATTCAAATAGTTAGAAAGACCCTTTTTATTACTTACTTTAAATATTCTATGTGCTCTTCCTTTTCTCATGTCAGCATCAATCAATAAAACCTTTTTATTGGTTTTTGCAAAAGATGTTGCTATATTAGCAGAAACCCAACTTTTTCCTTCTTGCGGTGTACAACTTGTCACTAATACAGTCTTAGCATTTTTTGCTGAATTCATATATAAAATATTAGTTCTAATATTATTGATACATTCTGTAATATATGTTTTAGCATTTCTTTTATCAATAATCTCTTGATTTTTATCATTATGTACAGGAATATTTCCTAAACTTTTAATATGAATATAATTTTCTATATCTTCTTCTTTTTTTATCGTATTGTCAAATATATAAATTATCATAATATAGGCAAATGAAGCCATTACGCCTGCCATTAAAAATAGAATGATATCTTTGGTATGATGTACATTATATGGTTGCATTGGAAATTGTGCTTGGTCTACTACTCCAATATTATTTAAATTATATATATTTTTTATTTCCTTTAGAAATACATCTGATAATTCATTGGTGATATCCATTGATTTTTTAGCATCTGTATCTTCTATTGATATTTCGATAATATAAGAATCATCTATAATATTTACTTTCATTTGTTTTAATAATTGTTTTTCTGTCATATTCAATTCTAAATTATGGATGGTTTGTTTTAGTATTTTAGAATTTTGTGCTATGCTACTATAGGTACGGATTAACTCTGAATTGATTAATAATTCTATATTGGTTAATTCTTTATTTTCATAAGTATCACTGGGAATTAATAATAAAGTAGATGTTGACTTATATTTAGGTACAACATAATGATAGGTATAGACATATCCCATTAAGATAAATAGTATTAAAATCAATACAATGAATATCTTTTTACTTTTTAAAATGTCTAGTATTCTTTTTATTTCTATGCTTTCGTTTCTCTTCATATTTTTTTCCATATTTATCACCTATTCTATATTATACCTTATTTTGGAAATTATTTCAACCTTTTATGTAAAATTAATTGAATTATGTAAATATTTCTCCAAATTTGTATGATAAGAAAAGGTGTTGTCTGCTTATTTCATTACTTCATCCATTACCTTTGCTAGGTATTTCATACTGGTTAGACATTGCTCCATCGTATTACCTGTTGCTCCTACCTCAATAATATTGGCATATTTTGCTGTATGCTGATTATATCTTGATTTTGTTAGAGTAATCGGCTTACATAATCCTGGATACATCTCTTCTGCTTTTTCTTGTATTTTGATAGCAAATTTTAAATTTTGATTCCAATTAGGATGCCATAAACCTCCATTATTGGTTCCGAATCACAAACATGATTTGTGCTGCTATATCATTTTCTCCTATTTTTACAATTGGTGCATAATCACTTTTGCTACCTATGGCATCTCTATGCACATCCATCACAATATCAGATGGTGTTGTTTTTAGAATATTTTCTACTGTTGCTAGCGAACGGGTATATGAACCATTATAAGCTGGATAATCATGATATGATGTATTATGTATAACATTATGATTATATTGTTTTAATTGATTTTCTAATTCTGTTCCTACTCTGGTTACTGAAAAATTTAAATCAATGGTTCGAAATGTTCCTGTTGGTGTATAGGGAAAACTATCACTAGAAGTATAGCTTTCGCAACTATGTGTATGGAATAATACAATATTTTTATTTTCAATCGTAATATTGGGTGCCAACATATCCTCTGTTAAGGTGTAATCTGTTTCATTTTTTATTTTTACTTTGCCATATTGAACATTGTAACTTTCTTTTATTGGATTACTGGTGATTACTTGCGTAGCAAGCCCTGTTTGTGCTAACTCTGTTTTGGGGTTATTTTCTTCTTGCTTCTTTTCTTGTGGCTCTTCTTTCGTATTTTCTTGCTTTTGTTTTTCTTTTTCATTGTCTTCTATATTTTCTATTCCTCGTATGGAACTAATCTGCGTTTTTAAAATTCCTTGCAATAGATTTTCTTCTTCGATTTCTTCCTCTTTTTCTGGCATTTCTCCGTTTTGCTCTTGGGTACTAGACATTGTGGTAATGGTTTGTCCTAAACATTCTAACATGCTATTTTCTGCCAATACCTTTTGCACCATTTTTCCTTCTTTGGTAGGTCGTGGAAGACATTTGCTTGCTACGATAACTACTACAATAGTTGCTAACATTCCTATGAAATACTTTTTGATATCCTTCATTTTTAGTACAGTAACATTAAACATATTTTTCTCCTTGTCCAAATCTCAAATCTCATCTATATATCATATTCTATTGATTTAAGATTTATGACGAATACCTAAGCAAATATAAAAAATAAAAGTTTATTATATTTTTTTGTGACTCCCAACTGCATAATACACTGTATAC
>CAOJZE010000128.1 GCA_948466095.1 uncultured Clostridium sp. | reverse complement strand
TGTTCTTTCATCAGAAGAATGCAAAGCATTTTCTATAAATTCAGGATGTTGGATTAAAAAATTTCTCATTGTTTCATATGGGTCATGATAAAATCCTTTTAACATTTCCAATTGTCCTTGCTTGATAATTCCTAATTCAAAAGCTTTTTCGAAAAGAGTGTTATCAACTAGGGCTAAAGGAATGGTTTTAATTCCTTCTTTTTCAAGGACTTCGGTTCCACCTTGTTTTCTATCTACCACATAACAAGTCCATAATAATTTCCCATTTAGGTTTTTAACTGCTGGAATCCAAGAACGAACATAGTTAGAGGCAGCAGTCACCAAGTCAGAGGCATTTAGTACCGTTTTTTCTTCGATATCTGTTATTTTTTCAGTAGAAGAAAAATCGTAAGGGCTAACAAATGCTTCCATATCCTTAAATAGAGTAAGATGAGGTTTTTTTAATAAATAAGCAATCATATTAGAAAAATACCAATCTCTTCTTTCTCCACCAGAAATGTAATCAATTTCATCGATGTTCACGTTTTCTGTGATGGCTTTTATCATGGTGTCAATCGTGTATTTAAAGATTTCATTATTCTCATATTGTACCAATACTTTATCAAATACTTTTTTTGGTAAATTAATTCTGTCAGCTAATAAAGTATCGATATAAGATAAAAATTCAGCGGCTTCTTTTTCATTTCCATAAAGGAAATGGGTGTTTACAAAGTATGGTGAAATGGTGCCAGATGTTAAAAAGAATGGCTTGTTTTCTTCACAAAATTTTACGGCTTTTGTTTCAAATAGGTATGACATGATATCAGACATAATTGTTCCTCCTTAATTTTATTATGAAAATTATTGTAATGAAAAAACAGGAATTTGTCAATAAAAAATAGTATTTAAATTTCGGTTTTTTAGAGAAGATTATCTAAGTGGAGTTTGAAAGAAACAACAAAAAAATGGGGAACTCCTAGCTTATTAGCTGAGAGCCCCCAAAATTTTTCAGCGATATTTTTTGACAAATTTACTTTTTACCGAAGGGAGAATTGGTATAAATAGAAGCATACCAAGTTTTCCCATTTTGCATTTTGATACAAAGAGTGGAAATATAATTGTCTCTCCTTAAAAGGTAGACAGTTATATAATCAGTCGATTTCTTTGGTTCAAGAGATTCTGAATAGGCATCTAAAATGCCAGTAATCTCTTTTATTTTTGAATCGCCATCTGAAAAAATCCGCACACCCTGCCGAATTTCAATCTCTTCATCAGAAGGGTCTTCAAAAAAATACTCGGAATGCTTTTCCTCAGACTCCTGGATAGATGGATAGAAATGTAGATCTATCCTTTCATCTCTCTCTCCAAACATCGCTGCTGTGGGCGGTTTAGAAGGAGCTTTTGTGGTAGAAACTTTTGCAATCTCTTTCTTTGAGATCTGCCGCTCTTCATTACCGCAGCCGATCAGTAACACTGTTACCAATAGTAAAATAAAAAAATGTTTTGTTGTTGTCATACTCATGACCTCCTTGATGAAATTATATTTTTTAATACCTTTACTTATTTAATATTATAACATATATGGGGATATATTACAATAGTTATGTAAATTGTGATATAATTAAATTATCAGTAGATACTATCAACTAAATTCCTGCGAGAGAAGGAGGCTTTATTATGAAAAACAAAAAAATCAAAAACTTAAAAAGAGCTATGAAACGTCATGGGCAAAAGCTAAAAAAAGCTAAATCCGATAGGAAACAAAAAATAAAAGATTTAAAAGAAGCTATAAAAGATAATGATGAAATAAGTAAAAGGGAGATACTGAAAGAGTTACAGGAAGAGAAGTTAAAACCGATAAGTATTCGTATAATGGAGAGTTCTCCTTTTATAAAATGGAACAGGAGAGTGTGACAGATTTAGATACTGAAGCGATTCGGTATCTCTCAAGGAAAGGTTGGAAAGCATACAAAACAACCTCGCCATATTTCATTATAATAGCAAAATAAAAAAAATCGTAGGATTCCCACAGTGTTTTATCTACTGTGGGTTTTAATTTACGCAAAAAATTAGAATAAATGTTGAAAAAAAACAAATATAATGATAAGATAATAAAAATGAATTTTTGGAGGTAAAGATTGAAAACAATTAATATTCAATTCTTTTCCAACCAGATAAAAGAAAGGAACAGGATTAAATGAAAACATTATTAAAAAATGGAACACTAATTGACTACAAAACCAACACATTTGAAAAAAAAGACATACTAATCGAAGACGACAAAATTGCCCAAATAGCCAATGAAATAGAAGAACAAGCAGACAAAATAATTGACTGTACGAATTTGAATATCATACCTGGAATGATTGATATGCACTGTCACTTAAGAGAACCCGGATTTGAGCATAAAGAAACAATCGAAACAGGTAGCAAAAGTGCCGTTAGTGGTGGATTTACTACAATTTGTCCGATGCCAAATACAAAACCAACACCAGATAGCGCTATTGTTTTGCAAAAAATCATAGAAGAAGCCAAAAGAGTGAACCTATGTAATGTTCTTCCTTATGCCTCTGTATCCAAAGGGGAAAAGGGAGAAGAATTAGTCGATTTGGAAACATTAAAAAAAGCGGGAGCCATCGCCTTTTCTGATGATGGTATGCCAGTTGTGAATAGTAAAATGATGAGAGAAGCCATTATCGAAGCAGACAAGCTAGGAACATTTGTCGCTTCTCACTGTGAAGAAAAAACAGTGGCAGCAGGTGCCATCAACATTGGAGAAGTAGCAGACCAATTAGGTGTTGATGGGGTATTGCCAGAGGCAGAAGAAATTATGGCAGCAAGAGAAATCGTAATAGCAGAAACCAATGAAGTAAGAGCCCATATCTGCCACATCAGTACAAAGACAACTAAAAATATGGTAAGAGATGCCAAAAAAAGAGGGGTAAAAATTTCTTGTGAGACTTGTCCACACTACTTTACTTTTACCGTTGATGAGGTATTAAAATCTGGGGTCAATGCCAAAATGAACCCACCACTAAGGGAAGAAAAAGATAGACTAGCGATTATCGAGGGGCTAAAAGAGGGAACCATTGATGCTATTATTACAGACCATGCACCACATGCAGAAGATGAGAAAAATAAGGGGCTAGCAACAGCACCAAATGGAATCATTGGATTTGAAACTGCTTTATCAGCAGAAATTATGAATTTAATCGATACAGGAGATTTAACGTATTTAGATTTAGTAAGACTTACCTCTTACCAACCTGCTCAATTGTTGAAGATTGATAGAGGTGCGATTGAAGAAGGTAAAGTAGCAGATATTACCATTTTTGACCCAAATGAAACCTATACTTATACCAAAGAAATGATTGTGTCAAAAGCGAAAAATAGTCCTTTTATTGGAAAAGAATTAAAAGGTAGAGTAAAATATACCATAGTAAATGGAAATATCGTATATAAAGATGAGAGGTAAGAATGAAAAAACAAGTGATAGCAGGATTTGCAGGAATAGGAAAAACAACTTTAGGAAAGATACAATCCAAAGATGTCATTGATATGGAAATAAGACCTTATAAATATGCAAACTATAAAAATGAATATACCTTAAAACAATGGTACACAATGGAACATATTTTAAATGAAAATTATTTACCCAACTATATGAGAGCTATAAAAGAAGAAATAGAAAAGGGAACCCATAAAATTATTTTTGTATGGCTAACCATTGAGGTTTTGGAAAATCTCTCTAAAGAAGGGATAGAATTTATAGTAGCCACATGGAATGATAAAGAAGAAGGGATAAAAGAGTATTTAGAAGAACTTTATACCCAAAGAGGCAATCCTTCTCATTGGAGAAGAAAAGTTATAAATTATTTGGATGTTATCAATCATTATGCAAAAGAAAATGAAATAGAAACAATTCTTTTGAAGAAAAATGAAAATATGGAAATGAAATTAAAACAATTGAATTGGTTAAAGTAAAGGGAAAATATTTCGTTCCATAAATTTTGAAAAGGGGAATAAAAATGAGAGTATTAGCCATTGGAGATATTGTAGGAGAAAGAGCAGTAGAAAAATTAGAAAAAGAATTAAAACAATTGCAACAAAGGGAAAATATTGATATAACCATAGCAAATGGAGAAAATGCAGCAGGTGGAAATGGATTAACCAAAGAATTATTTGCTAACATATTAGCAAGTGGAGTGGATGTTGTAACAATGGGAAATCATACTTGGGGAAACCAAGAAATCTATGATTTCATTGAAGACGACAGAATTATAAGACCAGCTAATATCACGAAAGGTATGCAAGGTAAAGGGTATACAATCTATGAAAAAGATGGCAAAAAAATATTAGTGATTAATTTGATTGGTAGGAAATTCATGGAGGGCGTTTATTATTCAGACAATCCATTTACAGCTGTTCAAGATATTATCGAAGAAATAGACAAAGACATAAAAATAATATTGGTAGATTTTCATGGAGCATGGACCGGCGAAAAATTCAACATGGGATATTTTTTAGATGGAAAAGTAAGTGCTGTGTGGGGAACCCATACTCATGTGCAAACAGCAGATGAAATCATTTTGCCAAAAGGTACAGGTTTTATAACAGATATTGGAATGACTGGAGCCCGTCTTTCTGATTTAGGATGTGATGTAGAAAATTCTATTCAAAGATATTTAAAAGATATGCCAGTAAAAGATGTCATGTCAAAAAATGAAATCATGATAAATGGTTGTATCTTTGAAATAGATGAAAATACGGGAAAAACAGTGGCAATTAAAAGAGTTCATATCGATTAAAAAGGGGTTATAGGTAGAACCCTTGTTAAAAACCTAAATATATCTTACAAGGGGAAAAATAAAGATGAAAAATTTATTAGTATGGTATCCTAAATGTTCAACTTGTCAAAACGCCAAAAAGTGGCTAGAAAGGAAT
>CAOJZE010000127.1 GCA_948466095.1 uncultured Clostridium sp. | reverse complement strand
GAAACAAGAATGTAATATATTATAAATAAGGAGCAATTGGGGAATGAAAAGTAAAATGAATATAAAAACCATTGTAATTATGGCGATTATAGGAATCATAAGTATATTTTTTATCAATATAAGTTTAGCAGTTAATACAGGAAAAGTAAGCGTAGAAACAGCAAACCTTAGGGAAACAGCAGATGAGAACGCAAAAATACTAGAATTACTTACTATGAATCAAGAAGTAGAGATAATTGAAAAAACAGGAGATTGGTATAAAGTAAAAGTAAAAGGAATTACTGGATATTTAAGACAAGACCTAATCAATACCAATGAAACAGTACAAGAAAACAGTACAGATTCTGACAAAGTAGAAACAACTGAGACAGTACAAAATCAAGAAGAGAAACCAGAGCAAGAAATACAACTTGGAAAACAAAAAGTAACAGAAAATACAAAACTAAAAATTGTACCAGTTGTCAATGCAACAGATACAATCGAAGTAAAAAAAGACGAAGAAGTCAATGTTATAGAAATTATGAATGGATGGGTATGTGTAGAAGCGCAAACAACAAAAGGATGGATTCGAAAAGAAAAATTGCAACAAGAAGAGAAAAAAGAAGAACCAACCACAGAAACAACTGCACAACCAACACAAGAACAACCACAAGAAACACAACAACCACCACAAACTGTAGAGCAACAACCACAAGCAGTTAGTAAAACATTATATATCAATTCAGCAACAGTACGTGTAAGAAAAGAAGCAAGTACATCTTCTGAAATTGTAACAACTTTATCTGCCAATACAGCAGTGGAAGTAGTAGCAGAATCTAATGGATGGAGCCAAGTAAAAGTAAGTGGAAAAGAAGGATATATATCATCATCTTTATTATCTAAGACAAAGAAGGAAACATCTAGAAGTACAACAACACCAAGAAAAGCGGAGGATAATAAAACAGAGCAAAAACAACCAGAAAAAACAAAAGCGACCTCAGCACCTGCACCATCAGGAAAAGGAAATAATGTTTTAGCAACAGCACAACAATATATAGGGTGTAGATATGTTTATGGAGGAATGTCTCCAAATGGATTTGACTGTTCAGGATTTACCTCTTATGTGTATAAATCACATGGTGTAAAGTTAAATAGAACAGCAGCAGGTCAATATAGTAATGGTGTCGCTGTTAGTAGAAGTGATTTAAAACCAGGAGATTTAGTTATGTTTGGTAAATCAGGTATCAATCATGTTGGAATTTATGCTGGTGGAGGAAAAATTGTACACGCAGCTAATCCTTCTAGGGGAGTTACAACAGATACCATTAATTCAGGATATTATAACAAAAATTATGTAGGGGCAAGAAGAGTTATGCCATAGCAATTAAAAAAGGAGGCTTATGAAACACAGACCAATTTTAGTTGCAGTAATAGGATATATAATAGGTATATTATGGGGACTATACTTTGAATTTAGTATAGTCCCTTGTTATATTCTAATATTTGCAACGTATTATATTTTAAAAAAGCTATTTTGCTTTCCTAAAAAACATAAATTCAAATTATTATCATGGAGCAGGTATTATAAATATTTAAAATTAGTTATCCCTGCAAAAGTAATTTTTATTCTTATCGTTTCTTCTATTATTTCCAATGGAATCGTTTTATTTCAAAATACTACCTATGACAATTTGTATCAAGATGGCGAAAACATTCAAATAATAGGTATGATAGTGAGTCAAAAAATAGAGAAGCCTTATTATTATTTATATCAAGTAAAAGTTTTAAATACAAAAAGTTTTAATCTATTCCTTCAAGTAAGCAAAAAAAATAAAGAATTAGAATATGGAGATAAAGTGAAATTACAAGGGGAATATAAAAAGCCATCTAAACAAAGAAATAAGGGAGGATATGATGATAGACAATATCTCAAAACATTAAAAATAGGAGGAAGAATAAAGGTTAATGAAATAGAGGTGATAGCCAAGAAGCAAGCAAATGTTATTTTGCAGTATGCGAATCAGGTCAGTTTAAATAGCAAGCAGAAAATAGAAGCCATTTTTGAAAAAGAAAAGGCAAGTATGTTAAAGGGATTATTATTGGGAGAAACCAAAGATATACAAGAAGAAGTAAAAGAGAATTTTCAAACAGCAAATATTTCACATGTTTTGGCTATATCAGGTATGCATATTGGCTATCTCATAATTGGTGTTCAACAATTATTGAAAAATAGAATAGGAAAGAAAAGAACAAAAATTATTACCATTATTATTTTAATTTTTTATGCATTTATGGCAGGATTTTCTCCTTCTATCGTACGAGCGGTTGTAATGGGGATTATCATCATAGGAGGAGAAATTGTACATCGAAAAGGTGATGTTTGGAATTCAATTGCCATTTCTTTACTGGGTATTTTATGGTATAATCCTTTTTTAATTTTAAATGTGGGTTTACAGTTATCTTATTTGGGAACAATTGGAATTATTTTATTTCAACCAACTATAAAGAAGATTTTTACTACCAAAAAGGCAAAGAAAAAGTGGATAGTTGTTGAAAAAGTAAAAGAAATGGTAGCAGTAAGTTTATCGGCTCAAGTTATGATATTACCATTTTTGTGCTATCATTTTAATATCATAGGAATTTATTTTTTAATAACAAATTTATTAGTAAGTTTCATAATTGGTCCTATTATTATAACAGGATTTTTCTGTATTATCGTATCATTTGTTTTTATTTCAATTTCTAAAGTATTGGCAATACCTTTGAATCTGGGTTTAGAACTTTTGAATCTAATTAGTAGATTTGGTGAGTTGCCGTTTTCTAAAATTTATATGCCAACCCCAAATGAGATGATGATTTGTTTCTATTTTGTAGGTCTATGGATGGGAAATCAAATTTATAAGATTTATCATGCAAGTAATTTGATACCAACGCAAAAGAGAGTTAGGAATATAATTGCTTTGTTTCAATATAAATTTCGTCAAAACAAGAAAAAGTATTGGATGGGCATGATTGTTATTTTCGTGGTTTTTATTACTACTTATTTCATACCAAAAGATTTAAAAATTTACTTTGTAGATGTGGGACAGGGAGATTGTACATTAATTGTGACTCCTCATAATAAGACGATTCTAATAGATGGAGGAGGTGATTTAACAGGGCATTTTGATGTCGGGAAAAAGACAGTCATTCCGTACTTATTGGATAGAGGTTTTACAAGTATAGATTATATTATGATTAGTCATTTTGACCAAGACCATGTGCGGACGGATTGCTAACTGTTATGAAGGAATTCAGGGTAAAAAATATAATCATAGGAAAACAATTTGAAAATTGTGAGAATTATAAGAAATTTATGGACATTGTGAAGCAAAAAAATAGTAATGTTATGGTAGTAGAGGCAGGACAGAAAATTAATATTGAGAAATATTTATTTTTTCATGTTTTATGGCCAGATTCTCAAAATAAAATAGCTGAAAATGTGTTAAATAATAATTCATTAGTTTGTAAGATGGTATATCGCAATTTCTCTGTATTGTTTACAGGGGATGTGGAAGAAATAGCAGAAAAAGAAATTTTGAAAACATATAAAAACAGTTCTAGTATAGGAAAGACAACTATTTTAAAGGTAGGGCATCATGGTTCGAAATCTTCTTCAACACAAGAATTTTTAAGTAAAATAAAACCACAAATTGCTTTGATTGGAGTGGGAGAAAATAATAATTTTGGACATCCGAATGATAGAGTATTAGAGAGATTAAAGAGCCTACGGTACGAAGATTTATCGAACAGATGAAATGGGAGAGATTACCATAAAGGTAACGAGAAAAGGAAAAGTTAGAATTGAAAAATTGATGGAATATCCATAGACTTTGCGACTGAAAATAGTTGCAAACAATAAAAAGGAGTGTTATAATAATATGAGTAAAATAGAAAAGGAAATAGAAAGACTAAAATCAAAACCAAAAGATTTTACATATGATGAAGCAAAAAGAGTTTTAAATAAATTTGGATTTATTGAAAATAATAAAGGTAAGACATCTGGTTCAAGAGTAAAATTTATTGATAAAAATAATAGAATAATTGAACTGCATAAACCACACCCAAAAAATGTATTAAAGGCTTATCAAATTAATTTAATCATAAGTAAATTAGAAGGAATGGAGGGATTTTAAGTGGATAATATAATGAGATATAAAGGATATTGGGCAGAAATTAAATATAGCGATGAAGATGAATGTTTTTGTGGATATATTGAAGGATTAAAAGAAGATGTTATTTCTTTTGAGGGAGAGACTGTAAAAGACTTGAAGAGGGATTTTAAAAATGCGATAGAAGACTATTTAAAAATATGTAAAGAACTTAACAAAGAACCCGAAAAACAATGTAAAGGTTCATTAAATATTAGACTAGGAGTAGAGCTTCATAATAAAGTAAAAATGAAATCAATCGAAAAAAATATTTCTATTAATGAATTAATTAAAAATGCAGTTAGTGCCTATTTAAAAATGAATTAAAATAAGCCTGCTAGCGCAAAATAAATGCTATTTGTATAAATTTAACAAAACCAGTAAATACTATTAAAAAGTAAAAAAGGAGAGTTAAATTTATGAATAAATTAATTGTAACAATGCTTGCTATTGTTGTAGTAATAGGAGCTATACTTACAGCAGTAATGGTATTTACACCAAAGCATAGTCAAGATGTTGAAAAAATACAAACTGAAATTGCAGAAGAAGAAATCTTAGATGAGTGTACAGATGAATACGAAGAAATGGAATATGAAAATACTGTAAAAGCTAATACGCAGGAAGAAAAGACATCACCCAATTGCTCTCTAACCATAAAAACTTATTATCCCAAATGTGGACATACCAAAAATGAATACACTAATTTGCCACAAGATTTTGTGAACTTATCAAAAGACGAGATACAAGAAAAGTATCAAGACTATGAGATACAGGATTTTGCT
>CAOJZE010000126.1 GCA_948466095.1 uncultured Clostridium sp. | reverse complement strand
ATCTAGAAAAAGAGCTTCCACAAGTTCAATCAAAGGCTTCTTTAACACAAAAAGTAGGAGGGCATGTAAAAGAGGGGTTCCAAAAAGTAACGCATGAAGTGCCATTACAGAGTTTGCAAGATGTTTTTAGTATCGATGATGTAGAAGAATATATTGCAAAGATAGAGCAAAAAGCAGAAGAAAACAATATAGAAAAAGTAACTTATGTAGTAGAAACCAAAATAGATGGCTTGTCAGCTGCTTTAGAGTATAAAAACGGCGAATTCATAAGAGGAGCAACGAGAGGAAATGGGTTAGTAGGGGAAGATGTGACAGAAAATCTAAAAACGGTTAAAACCATTCCTATGAAGCTAAAAGATAAGATTGATATAACGGTTAGAGGAGAGGTTTTTATTGCGAAAGATGACTTTGAGAAAATGAACCAAGAGCGAGAAGAAAACGAAGAAGAATTGTTTGCCAATGCTAGAAATGCAGCTGCTGGTTCATTAAGGCAGTTGGATAGCAAGATAACCAAAACAAGACCATTGGATATTTATATTTTTAATGTACAAAAGATAGAAGGAAAAGAGTTTAATTCTCATTATGAAGAGTTGGAATATTTAAGTAAGCAAGGTTTCAATGTTAATCCTATCCGTATTTATTGTAAGACCATGCAAGAAATTGAGAAAGCTATTGAAAAAATTGGAGAAGATAGGGCAAACTTGACATTTGGAATTGATGGGGCAGTTGTTAAAGTAGATGATTTAAGATTTCGAGAAATTTTAGGAACAACAGCCAAAACACCTAGATGGGCGGTAGCCTACAAATATCCACCAGAGAAAAAAGAAACGAAACTAAAAGAAATCATATGCCAAGTAGGAAGAACAGGTGTTATTACGCCAATGGCAATTTTAGAACCAGTCAAAGTAGCAGGTTCTACCATTTCAAAAACTACATTACACAATGAGGACTTTATCAAAGAAAAAGAGTTAAAAATTGGAGACACGGTTGTCATCCAGAAAGCAGGAGATGTTATTCCAGAAATTGTAGAGGTCAAAAAAGACAAAAGAACAGGGGAAGAAATTGAATTTGAAATGCCGAAACAATGTCCAGTCTGTGGAGCACAAGCAGTAAGAGAAGAGGGAGAAGCAGCCATTCGATGCACAGGGATTGAATGTCCAGCTAAGTTATTTAGAAATTTAGTTCATTTTGTATCCAGAGAAGCCATGAACATTGACGGATTAGGAGAAAACATCATACAACAATTGCTAGACAATGGGCTAATCGAAAATATAGCAGATATATACATGTTACAATTAGAAGATATTGCTTCTTTAAAAAAGAATGGGCAAAAATTTGCTCAAAACTTAGTAGATAGCATTAATCAAAGCAAAAAAAATGACTTATATAGATTAATCACAGCTTTAGGAATTCGTCATGTAGGAAGTAAGGCTTCCAAATTATTAGCTAGAAAATACAAAAACATAGACAATCTGATAAAGGCAGAATTTGAAGATTTAAGCCAGATTAATGACATCGGACCAATTGTAGCCAACAGCATTATAGAATTTTTCAGCCAAGAACAAACACAAGACCTGATCCAAAAACTAAAAGTGGCAGGCGTCAACACAGAAGCAAAAGAGGAAGAAAATATAGATAACCGATTCGAAGGAAAAACTTTCGTACTAACAGGAACATTAGAGAACTATACAAGAGGAGAAGCCGGTAACCTAATTGAAAAATTCGGAGGAAAAACATCTGGTACTGTATCCAAAAAAACGGATTATGTGCTAGCAGGAGAAGAAGCAGGAAGCAAGCTAACTAAAGCACAAAGCTTGGGAGTCACCATCTTAACGGAAGCGGAATTCCAAGAAATGATTCGCTAGTACATGTTTTTGGGTGTGTTTGGGGACAGGCACCGATTATCCCTTTAGGTATGTTCTGGGATAGTCCCCAATTATCCTTCTAGGTGTTTTGGGGATAGGTTAAGAGAGGAGAAAAGAGGAAAAAGTATGGAGAATTATACGTTTGAAATGATGTGGGAAGATTTAAAAAATGGATATCAGATTTATTATACTTATGTTGGAAATCGCTATTTGCTTTTTAAAACAGCAGAAAATTGCTATACGCAAAAACTACTTTCTGACCATAAGAAAAATCCACAGCCTAAAATGTTGATGCTTACTTTGAAAAGGGTGAAAGAGATGTTTCCAGATATGGAAGATATTGAGTATAAGATGATGATGTGAAATAGAAAGGAAGAATATTACAATGGCAACAATTATGAATGGAAAAGATTTAGCAAAGAAAATAAGAAAAGATTTAAAAACAGAATGCGAAGAACTAAAGAAACAGGGGATTAACCCTAAATTAGCAGTTATCATGGTAGGAAATAATCCTGCTTCAAAAGTGTATGTTAAAAATAAGAGTAAAGCATGCAATGAAATAGGAATTGAATATGAAGAGTATCTTTTGGAGGAAACGACTACACAGCAAGAGTTAAATGACCTAATTAAAAGGCTAAATCAGACAAAAGAAGTGAATGGTATTTTATTACAAAGTCCATTACCAGAACATTTAGATATTAATCAAGCTTTTAAAACCATTTCTTATCGAAAAGATGTGGATGGATTTACGCCGTCTAGTGTCGGAAAGCTAGTTATGGGAGGGGATACCTTTATTTCTTGTACGCCTTATGGTGTAATGAAAATGTTTGAGGAATATAACATTGATTTGACAGGAAAAGATGTGGTTATTATTGGAAGAAGCAATATTGTTGGTAAACCATTATCACAATGTTGTTTAGCTCAAAATGCAACCGTTACGATTTGTCATTCCAGAACAAAAGATTTAAAAACACATACGAAAAGAGCGGATGTTGTGATTGCTGCGATTGGAAAAGCTAAATTTGTGACAGCAGATATGATAAAAGAAGGAGCAGTTGTGATTGATGTAGGAATTAATCGAAATGAAGAAGGAAAGATAGTAGGAGATGTAGATTACGAAAAGGTAGCAGAAATAGCAAGTTTTATTACACCAGTTCCAGGAGGAGTAGGACCAATGACCATTGCTATGTTGATGAACAATGTAATCAAGGCGGCAAAAGAACAAAATAACGAGAATTCAACTTTTTGAACAAGATTTGGACATAATTCTTTGATACAATAAAATAAATATGGGGCATTATTTGAATAATGTCCTTTTTTTGTGAAATGAGACAAGGGGGACAGGTCTCATTTGTCTCATAAATTAAGTAGAAAAATGTCGAGAAAATGAAATAACAAAAAATATGAGACAAATCAAACCTGTCCCTGTTGTCTCAAGAAAGGAAATAAAAATGACAGATTTAAAAGAAAAGAAATATTGGATTTGGTTATCGTTAATTCCTAATTTAGGAAGCAGAAAAAAGCAAGAGTTGTTAAAGAAATATGAAAATCCAGAAATCATTTATCATTTAGAAGAAAAACAATTGTTAGAGATAAAAGGAATAGGAGAGAAGACAATTCAAAATATTTTAGATAGAAATATTAAAGATAGTATACAAAAGCACATGGAATATATGACGACAAATAATATTGACATCATTTCCATTCAAGAGAGGGAATATCCACAGATTTTAAAAGAGATTTATGACCCACCAATTAGTTTATATTGTAAGGGGGATAGTACAATTCTAAATCAAAAGTCAATTGGAATTGTAGGATGTAGGGAGGCTACAGAATATGGAAAAAGTGTAGCAAAATATTTTGGCTATCATTTGGCAAAACAAAATGTTAATATCGTGAGTGGATTAGCAAAAGGTGTGGATAGTTATGCACATATAGGGGCTACTTGTGCACAAATAGAGCAACATAATCTACAAAAAAGGAGTAATACTCCACATAAAATGGTTAATCATCCACAAGTGAAAAAAAATAATCCACAAATTGAAAGTAATCCACATGTGGATTGTTTTCAAAACTGTGGAAAGACCATTGCTGTTCTCGGAAATGGATTAGATAGGATATATCCAAGAGAGAATGAATTTTTAGCCAAAACAATTTTGGAAAAAGGTGGTGCGATTCTATCAGAATATCCACTTGGAACAAAACCAGATAAGATGAATTTTCCGGCAAGGAACCGAATTATTAGTGGCATGAGTTACGGCATTCTTGTGGTGGAAGCAAAGGAGAAAAGTGGAACTCTCATTACCGTGGATTTTGCCCTTGAGCAGGGGAGAGATGTGTTTGTTGTTCCTGGAAATATTAATTCGGTTCATTCTGTGGGAACAAACCGATTGATTCAACAAGGGGCTAAGTTGGTTTGTCATTATAGTGAGATTTTTTGAGAAAATAAAAATAAAATACGACTTAAATCGTATTTTATAGTGGGCAGGGAAGGATTCGAACCTTCGTACTCAAATGAGAACAGATTTACAGTGCTTTACACTATTTTATAGTTATTGTTACTTAATGATAGATAACACTATTTAATAAGCCTGTATTTCTAGTGTTTGCCAAGTTTATTATCAATAATTTAACTAATATAAATAAAAAGAAAAAATCAATATCTTTACACAAATTTTGTATTTTGGTTAGATGTTGGTTAGATATAACAGATAATTTACTATTGATATTTTAAAAACTTTTGTTTGTAAATATATTGACTTTTCTATAAATAGATTATATAATTTGAAAAGAAAATAAGGAAAAGCAGAGTGTGGTATCATCTCCATTCTTAAAAAGAAAGCGAGGTGATGCATATGTTAGAAGAAGCACTATTACAATTATTGATTTTATCATTAGTTGCAAATATAGCTCTTGCTATCATCTCTTTTGTTTTAATTATAGCATTAGTTATAGTTACATATAAAGAGAATCACATCTCTGCTACCCATTAGAGATGCGATTCTTAATCAAATTATTTAATGGTACCACACTTTGTGGCTCCTTATTTTCTATATTTATTATACTCAAAATATGTTGAAAAGTCAAATAATTTACAAAAAATTTTAATATTAGTATTTATTTTTTTTTTTTTGTAATGT
>CAOJZE010000125.1 GCA_948466095.1 uncultured Clostridium sp. | reverse complement strand
GAAGAAAAAGTACTCAAAGAATCAAAAATACTTTGTTCATCTCCAATATCAGCAAAAATATGGTCAAAAACATAAAGACTAGAATTTTCATCACAAGGAATATTAAGACCACAACAAGCCATGCAAGTTAAAAGACCGACGGTTTTTAGCGTAACCGTTTTACCACCTGTATTAGGACCTGTAATTAATAATACCGACAAATCATCTCCTAAATCGATTGAAATAGGAACTACTTTTTCTTGATTAATAAAAGGATGCCTAGCATTTTTTAAATGGATTTCTTTTTTGGTAGTAATGATTGGCGTAGTAGCTTTTAGCGAGTTTGAGAATTTTGCTTTGGCAAAGATAAAGTCTAATTGGGCAATTAAAGTAACATCTAATTCTAATTCTTCACGATAAGGAGAAAATAATTCTGTTAATTCTTGCAGAATTTTTTCTATTTCTAATGTTTCTTCTTTTTTCAAACCATTTAATTCATTATTCATTTCGAAGACAGAGATAGGCTCGATAAAAACAGTAGAACCAGCATTCGAAATATCATGAATAAACCCTTTTATTTGAGAACGATATTCCTCTTTTACAGGAATCACAAATCTGTCATTTCGAAGAGTGACAATATTTTCTTGGATATATTTTGAATAAGTAGATGAGTGAATCATTTCAGTTAGTTTCGCTCGAATATCTTGTTCTAATTTTTTTTGCTTTTTTCGTATAGCTTGTAATGCTCTGGAGGCTCTGTCATCGATAGTGTCTTCATCCAAAATGCATTGTGATATTTTGTCTGTAATACTTTTATTAGCATATAGTTGTGAAAACAGATTACCCAAAAAGGGATATTCCGATTCATCTAAAAAATCTTTCTTAAAATAATCTTTTAATTCTTGTGATAATTGAAAAATGTGAGATAGATTTAAAAGTGATTTAGCAGATAAAGGATGATGGCTTTCTAATTTTTTTAATGCTATGGTAATGTCAGCAATTTCAAAAAAGGAAGGAGTGGTATTGCGGTAGGATAAATTGACAGCTTCACCGTGTTTCTTGTAACAGCTGTTCAACTTTTGCTTTTTCATTGCTAGGTACTAGATTAGAAGCAAGTTCTTTTCCTTGCTTGGTAATACAAAAATTACTTACCATTTCTACGATTTTATAAAATTCTAATTTTTCTAAAAAGTTTGTATTCATGATTTATTCTCCTAAAAACTGATAGTAGTATTATACATAGATTTTTGATAATAGTCAATGTGCTATTAACAGGTTTGTGTGACAAAAAGGGACGCCCCTCTTGTCACATAAACCTAATTCATTATATACTTGCAAAAAAAACGAACTTATGATATAAAGGAAACAGAGAAAAGATAGAAAGAAAAACATCAGGAAAATGAGGTGAAAAAATGATAAAGGCATATGCAAAATCAGACGTAGGCAAAATAAGAGAAGTGAATCAAGATTACTATTATCTATCTGATTCATTAGACAAAGTACAGTTATACATGTTAGCAGATGGAATGGGAGGATATAATGGCGGAGAAATTGCAAGTGAATTAGCAATACAAACAGCTAAGAGTTATATTGAAAACAATTTTGAAGAAGTAAACAAAGATAGAGACAGTATTATTCAGCTAGTTGCCAGTAGTATGGAATATGCCAATATGGTGGTATATGAAAAGTCAAAAGAAAGCAAAGAATTAGAAGGAATGGGTACTACTTTAGAAATTTGTTTAATATATAATAACAGAGCTTTTATTGGACATATAGGGGATAGTAGAATTTATAGAATTCGAAAGGAATTTATGAGAAAATTGACACAAGACCATAGTTATGTTCAAAAGTTAGTAAAAGATGGAACGATTACGCAAGAAGAGGCAATTCATCATCCACAAAAAAACATGTTAATGAAAGCCTTAGGCTGTAATGCATTTGTAGAGCCTGATGTTATGGTAAAAGGATTTTTAAAAGATGATATTATTGTAATGGGGTCAGATGGATTAACCAATATGGTTTCACAAGGGGAAATTTTTAGATTAGCGAAAAAAGATATCGAACAAGCACCAAAAGAATTGGTAGAGATGGCAAACCAAAATGGTGGATATGACAATATAACAGTTGTCATTATAAAAAATATATAGACAGTCTACACACAAACGTGATTTAAGGAGAGATAAATATGAATTTAGAAGGAAAGCTATTAGGAAGTCGATATGAATTAGTCGAGAAAATCGGAAATGGCGGGATGTCTACTGTATATAAAGCGACAGATAAAGTTTTAAAAAGGGATGTAGCCGTTAAAATATTAAGAGATGAGTTCACAACCGATGAAGAATTTATTAAGAGATTTGAAGCAGAAGCACAATCGGCAGCAAGATTAACACATCCTAATATTGTTTCTATTTATGATGTAGGAGTAGAGGGCAATTTATATTATATCGTAATGGAGTTAATTCAAGGAAAGACATTAAAGGAAATTATTATAGAAGAAAGAGGACCACTACCTTGGAAATGGTCTGTTAATATAGCCATTCAGATTGCTTCCGCTTTGGAAACAGCCCACAGAAACAATATTGTTCATAGAGATATTAAACCACACAATATCATTATTACAGAAGATGGGATTGGAAAAGTAACAGATTTTGGAATAGCAAAAGCAGTTTCTAATTCAACCATTACAGCATTTGGAACTACTATAGGTTCTGTCCACTATTTCTCACCAGAACATGCGAGAGGTGGATTTACGGATGCAAAATCTGATTTATATTCGTTAGGTGTTGTCATGTACGAAATGGTAACAGGGAAAGTTCCATTTGATGCTGATACGCCAGTATCAGTAGCTTTGAAGCACATGCAAGAAGAACCAGAAGAGCCAATTAAAATGAATCCCCATGTACCCACTGCTATTAACAAAATGATAATGAAAGCATTACAAAAAGATGCAACTTTAAGGTATCAATCAGCAACAGAAATGTTAGCGGATTTAAAAAGGTCTTTAAAAAATCCAGATGGAGATTTTGTCGAAGAATTAGAATACGATGCTACCGCTAGAACACAGAAAATTAATACAGATATGTATGGTGAGATAGATGATAGACCAAATACTAGAAATAAAAAAGGAAAAAAAGAAGGTAAATTTAAACAATTTATTAAAAATCATAAAGCCATTAGCGTAGTAGTAGGATTAATTGTATTGTTTGCATTGAGTTTAGGTGGCACATTAGCAGTATTAAATATAACCAATCCTGCCGAAGTAGAAATGCCAAATGTAGTGGGATTATCCAAAGAAGAAGCACAAAAACAGATTGAGGCGGCTAAATTGGTATTTGAGGTAGAGAAAGAAGAATACAATAAAGATGTACCAGAGGGATATGTTATTTCACAAGACCCAACTTATATGGAAAGATTTAATAAAGTAAAAGAGAAAAGTACAGTAAGTGTTATTATCAGTAAAGGGCAAGAAAAAGCGAAAGTACCAAATGTAAAGGGAAAAGAAAAAGAGGAAGCCATTAAACTAATAGAGGATGCCAAGTTAAAAGCAGAGGTAGTAGAGGAAACGAGCAAGACAGTAAAAGAAGGATATGTCATTAGCCAAGAAACAGACCCAGATGCAGATGTTTTTGCAGGAGATACGGTTACCATTCATGTTAGTACAGGAGTAGAAAAGGCAACGGTTCCAGATGTTATTGGAAAGACACAAGCAGAAGCAAAAAAAGCATTGGAAGCACAAGGTTTTGTGGTAAGTGTAACCAATTCAGAAGATAGTTCAAAAGCGAAAGATGTTGTGTTGAAACAAAGTTTAGATGCTGGGAAGACAGTAGAAAAAGGAAGTGCGATAACTTTAACAATTAATAACGTAAAGCAAACAAAAGATTTATCTGTTAATATCAATGTAAAGGCTATTACAGGAGGATATACAGAAGATGAGAAGAAAAATGAAAATGGAAATGAAAATACAACAACGACAAGTAAAAAAAGTAAGACGGTAACTGTTAAAGTAAATAATGAAACAAGAACGGGAATTAGTAAAAATGAATCAAATTTTTCCATTACTTTATCAGGAAAAGAAGAGGAAGAAATTACAGTAAAAGTTGTGATTACTGAACCAGATGGAAATGTAATACATAGTTCGGAAAGAAAAGTGACTTTTGGAAAACAAGATTCAATATCATTTAGTAAAAAATAAAAAGTAGAAAAAGTTCCAGTTAGATAATTACTAATTGGACTTTTTATATATAAAATAGTATAATAGAATTGCTTTAATCAAAAGGAGGGTTCATGCAAGGAATTATCATAGAAAATATCGCTAATTTATACCAAGTATCGCCAAACAAATCTGAAACGAGTGGGGATGTAATTTATGAAGCAACGGCAAGAGGGAAATTCAAAAAAGAAGAAATATCACCTGTTGTAGGAGACTTTGTTGAATTTGAAATCACGGATGAGGAAAAGAAAAAGGCAGTTATCAATCAAATATTAGATAGAAAAGTGTATGTAAAAAGACCGAAACTTGCTAATATTACACAAATTGTATTTGTTGTTTCTAGCAAAGACCCCAAGCCAGATTTATTAATGTTAGATAAACAATTAGCATTTGCTGAGTTCTTGGGAATCAAATCATTAATTGTATTAAATAAAACAGATTTAGATTGTAAAAAAGAATTCAAACGAATTCGAGAAATATATGAGAACATAGGCTATGACGTCATAGAAACAGAAGCGAAAAATCAGAAAGGAATTGACCAATTAAAGTATAAATTAAAAGATAATGTCAATGCCTTTTCTGGGAATTCAGGAGTGGGAAAATCTACTTTGATAAATGGTATTTTTGGACAAGATATGACATTAGAAGGAGAAATTAGTCAAAGGAATAAAAGAGGGAAAAATACAACCACAGCTATTAAGTTATACCAAATAGATGATAACACGTATATTGCTGATACGCCTGGATTTTCAACATTTTCTATGGAAGAAATTGAAAGCAAAGAATTAGCGAATTACTTTGTGGAATTTAAAAGTAAGATTGCCAATTGTGAGTTTGTGGGTTGTACCCATATCAAAGAGGAGAATTGCGGTATCAAAAAGGCAATCCAAAAGGGAGAAATTCATCCAACAAGATATGAAAGATTTTGTAAAATACACCAACAATTAAAAGAAAGAGAGGAAAAAAAGAAATGGTAGAAATTTCAACATCTATATTATCCATCCAAGAAGGAAAAGAAGCAGAAAGTTTTTTTCAATTGGAGGCAGCAAAAACAGATTATTTTCACATTGATGTCATGGACGGGCTGTTTGTCCCCAATCTGTCCCTGGGACTTC
>CAOJZE010000124.1 GCA_948466095.1 uncultured Clostridium sp. | reverse complement strand
TTCCCAGTTTGCACAAAATATTAAATTTATTTTTTCAAAAAACCGAAACTTAAATTTCACTTAGTATTGATAAAAAGTACATTGTATAGTAAAATAATAAAAAATGAGGAGGTCATTAAAATGGTATATAATGATAAATATAAGTTTGTAGCAGTTATTAATGAAAAAATTGAAATGGGAAAAGCTCTAAATGCAATAGCACATATGGGGTTGGGGATTGTCAATATAGCAGATAAAGAAACCAGAGAAAAAATGTCTTTTATAGACTTTCCTGATAAAGATAATGAATCACACAAAAGTATATCGGGATTATCTTTGATAGTGCTAAAAGGAAGAAATGGAGAAATAAAAAAAGTAAGAAGACAATTTTCAGAACAAAATATTTTATTTACAGATTTTATAGAAACAATGACAGGCGATACCTATGCTGAGCAATTAGTGAAAACTAAAGAATTAGGATTAGAAGAACATAACTATTTTGGAATATTAGCATTTGGAGAAATAGATAAAATAAATCCTATTACAAAAAGACTTTCTCTATGGAAATAAAATTTTATTGAGTTTGACAAAACAAAAGAATGTATGTATAATAAAGATAGAAAATGAGAGCCACAGAAATGTGTGCTACCATATATATTTATGATAAACACCACAAAGCTTGGCAGAGCATATGTGGTGCTTTTATTATTTGCTCAAAATTACTACTATTGCAATAATCAAGGCAAATGCTATAATAGTCATTCCTACTAAACCGTAGAAAAGTAAGTATATTATTAATAACATAGTTTGTTCTACCATATAGCACCACCCCCATTCTCACAGTCAAAACTGTGTATGTAAAGTGGTAGCATCCACTACTTGCTATTCTCATTTTCTATGTCTATAACTATACAACATTACTTATTAAAATACAAGCGAACAAAACAAATTTTTGAAGAATAATATTTTTAATTCTACTATAGCAATTTATAAAATCATGATATACTTTAGTAAATATTTGTATCAATCGTTAAGAGAGAAAAAAGTTGTAGATAACTACGATGTTCGCACCATTGAAAATAAAGAGATACAGCAATTTGCTATATCTCTATTTTTATAAAAATGACGTAATTTTAGCGTAATTACCAAAAAAAACAAATAGATAATTTTAATACAATTAATTCCGATTCATTTTTAAAACAGACAATAATTTCAAAAAATGCATATTCAAATTATGAATATGCAATTAAATTTACAAAGTAACAATTTTTTTGGTAAAATCCAAATTATTCCAAGAATCATCTTCATATCCAATCGTATAAACATTAGTAGCCCAAATATCTTTATCTAGCATAGCTGTCAAATTCTTATTAGAATTTTTATTGATAAAGCGTTTTACAGAAGTAACAATCTCAAGTTTTGGATTTGCCTTAGCAATCTCAGCAATTAGAAATTTGCCTCTTTGATTTAAACCTAAAACTCTAACATAAGGTTGTGTTTTTTTAGAAAGTTCCATATCTTTTTTTGTAATACCTAATAATGCGTATAACAAAATTCGTTGAAGACGGGTGGTGGTATATCTTTTAGATTTAATAATATTCAAAAATTCTACAATACTATTACAAGAGTTAGCAGCATTTTTAATAGCAAACTCTAAACCTTCACAAACATCTGGTAATTCTGCAATTTCTTGTGTTTCCATTTTTCTTAAAGTGTAGATAATTTCTTTTTCAAATACAGAAACATCAGGAACAATATGTCCTGTTTTAATATTTTGTATTAAAGTAGCATAACTAGGAGCAGGTATCAAGTTTTGTAAAGGCTTAAAACCGTTATTCTTAATAATATTTCGAATGGCTGTGCTACTAGCTATATTTCCTGTGTAGCTTAAATCATTATAGCCAGCTTCATATCTTGGGATACAAACTGGTTGTATATTGCTTTTTAGTTTCCTAATAGCTTTCAAATATTCAATTCCTAAAATATTATTAGGAGAAGAAAGTACATTGGCATATTTTCTAATATCGTTTAAATACATCATTAAAGCACTTTCACGAGCCTTAGGAAAAGAAACCCCCTTTTTTAATTCGTGAGATAATAAAGTTTTATATCTTCTTGGTTCACGATATAAAACATCAGCACATTTATTTAAAATTTCAATATCAGCTGTTTCTGAACCAAAAGAGATATAATCAACCACTTTTAAAGAATCAAGAATTTTAAGACTACCTTCGGCAAAGTTTTCAGCACTTGAAATAGAATATAAAACAGGTAATTCAATGACTAAATCAACACCACATTGAATGGCAGCTTCTGCTTTTGACCATTTGTCCATTAAAGAAGTACTTCCACGCTGAGTAAAGTTCCCACTCATAATGGCAACTGTGTAACTAGAACCTGTCATTTCTTTTGATTTTTCTAAATGGTACAAATGCCCATTATGAAAAGGATTGTATTCTGCAACAATACCCAAAACTTTACTCATAAGAATCCCTCTTGATTTCATTTTTTTATTTATGCTATAATAGTATCATAAAAAACAAAAAAAGACAAATAGAAAGGACAAATTTATGGAAAAAGTTATCATTTATACAGATGGTGCCTGTTCTGGAAATCCAGGACCAGGTGGTTGGGGTGCTATCCTAATGTACAAAGAAAATAAAAAAGAAATAGCAGGCCGAAAAGAAGATACGACAAATAATGTCATGGAATTGACAGCAGTAGTAGAGGGGTTAAAGCTTTTAAAATTTCCCTGTGAAGTAGAGATATATAGTGATAGTGCTTATGTAGTAAATGCCTTTCAGCAAAGATGGATGGATAATTGGGTAAAAAATAATTGGAAAACAGCAGGAAAAGCACCAGTTAAAAACCAAGAACTTTGGCAGGAGTTGTATGATTTAACAAAAATTCACAAGGTTACCTTTCATAAAGTAAAAGGACATAGTGATAATGAATTTAATAATCGATGTGATGAGTTAGCCAGAAATGCCATTAAATAATTATTACATTTCTGTAACATTAAGGAAAAATATTGAAATATTTTGTAGATTCCAGTATAATAAAATATGGGGAGGAATCATATGAATACCTTTGCAGATTATATATTAGAAGAAGAAGAACTAGATGCAAAAATGGAAATAACCTACTATTTGTCAAAAAAGACAAATATATTTTTTGACAAGTCTATTGTATTCAAAACAGAAATTGCAAGGTTATTTTTAAATTATTCCAAAATTCAAGTAGATAAAAATTTTGTATTAACAGCTTGTTTGCTATGCAATTGTAAAAAGATAGAAGAAGCACAAAACTTGAATAAGATTCATTCTTATGCAGAAGAAGGAGCTAAGTATTTAAGAGAAATAGGATTTGGAAAGAGATTTTGTAAAATATGTCAAGGGGTGAATCGATATAGTGGTAGTAATCCAAGAGAAAAAGAAAGTGATATCTTGGAATTGGTAGACCAATTTGGAGGAATGTTATTAAATAGACCAGAGAGAATTGGTTTTAAACCAGATGAGGCTCTTGTCTTGTTAGAACATAGAAATTTAAAGTCAGAATATAATCGTTACTTAAACACTTTTATAGAATTTGTTAATTTTTTAGAAAAAATACAAATGAAAGATTTGGTACATATGACAGCTTTCAGAAAATTGATTAAAATGTACAATGAAACAGAAGAATTAACCAAATTTATTCAAAAAGTAGTGTATGAATTTGAACCTAAAATCGATTCATTAATCGCTGAACAGAACAAAGAAATAACATCAGAAATGTTTCGTAAAGTGGAAAAATCAAATCGACCATTATTTAGTGAAGAAACAACTCGAAAAATCATGGCACATATACATGATGCTCCTAATATAGGAGTCAATCAGGATGAATGAATGATACTCATAAAAAATGATAAGAAATTGCTAAAAGGAATCATCTTTTTGGCAATTTTTAAAAATTAGGCAACCAGAAAGGAAAGAGGAAAATGTACGAAATATTTGCAGATTTACATGTACACATAGGAAGAAGCGAAAATGGAAAACCAATTAAGATAACAGCAGCAAGGAGTTTGAACTTTGCTAATATTGCTAAAGAATGTGCGGACAGAAAAGGAATTAATGTAGTTGGCATCATAGATTGTGCTTCTCCTTATGTAATAGAGGATATTGAAAACTTTTTGAAAACAGGAGAGGCTTATGAATTAGAAGATGGGGGCATTATCTACAAAGATAAGGTATGTATTTTATTGGGAAGTGAAGTAGAAACTTCAGAAAAGGGAAGAAATGGAAAGTGTGGAAGTGCCCACAATATATGTTTTTTTCCTCATTTAAAAGATATAAAAAGTTTCTCAAATGAATTAAGTTATCATTTGAAAAATATCACATTAAGTACACAAAGAACCGATTTATCAGGATATGATTTAATTGACATTGTAGAAAAATATAATGGGATTTTAATCCCAGCTCATGTATTCACACCACATAAAAGCTATTATGGAAATTGTACCAATCGATTAGAAAATATATTCAAAGAGAAATTTCATAAGATATTTGCCATCGAGTTGGGATTAAGCTCTGACACTTATTTAGCAGATACCATTTCAGAACTAGAAACCAGAACTTTTTTAACAAATTCAGATGCTCATTCCTTACCTAAAATTGCAAGAGAATATAATAAAATGCAAGTAGAAGATATTTCTTTTAAGGAAATTGTAAGGGCCTTAAAAAATGAGGAGGGAAGAAAAGTTCTTGCTAATTATGGACTAGACCCTAAACTTGGAAAGTATCATAGAACTTATTGTGATGATTGCGAAAATTCTATTGAAACAAAAGAATCAGTCGAAACATGTCCAACATGTGGAGGGAAAAATGTAACTTTTGGTGTTTTTGACCGAATTGAATTATTGAAGGACAAAAAAGAAACGAAAAGTCCTTCTCATAGACCACCCTATATATATCAAGTACCACTTGGCTTTATTCCAGGTGTTGGAGGAAAAACCATAGATAAATTGCTAGATACTTTTGAAACAGAGATGAATATTTTACACAAGTTGTCCAAAGATGATATTGAGGCAGTAGTAGGCGGAAAAGTAGCAAATTATATTGTAGATGCTAGAGAAGGAAAAATGCAAATTCACTCTGGTGGTGGTGGAAACTATGGAAAAGTGAAAACATAATTTTTGTGACAAGAGGGGCGTCCCTTTTTGTCACATTTTTGATTTTCTAAAAAGGTTATTATATTTTTTATGAAGCAGCATTTTGGGGCACCAACAAACTACAGTCTGTTAAGAATTTATAGACTGAGTGATGTTAGGCGTTGCAAATAAAAAATCATAATAACTTTTTATGAATGATTGGGTTGTGACAAAAAGGGAC
>CAOJZE010000123.1 GCA_948466095.1 uncultured Clostridium sp. | reverse complement strand
TTCTTGTACTTGTTTTATGATATCACTTTCATAAACTATGTCCACACCTGTTCTAACTGGATTAACGGTAATTCCTGCCATCATCATCACAAATAGCACACCACAAGCCAACAATTGCTTGGCATATTTTGCTTGATAGCGTAAGGCAAAATAAAACAAATAGAAACACATCATTCCCATCGCTATACACATCTTAAATGTAATATAATCCTTGTTCCATCTTTCACATAAGTCCACTAATACGAAAGTAATCATAACAGATAGCATAACAGCAGTTTTTCTACCAACTGTTTTTTTTCTAATGGACAACGTCCTTAATAAAATCAAAATATCAATAAAGCCTACCGCCAAAATGGCTCTTTTCGCTTGTGATTTACTAAGTACGGTCAATTTGGCAAGAATTTCTGGAAAGCCAACAAAACAATAGATGGATAAAAACACATAAGCAATCATTAGACCTATTAATAAAATATCTTTTTTCTTTTCTTTTAGCAAAGTATGTCCTGCTAACAGAATACCAATTGGAAATAACCCAAACATGACAGCACTTTCACAGGTATTCGTAGTTAATCCATTTTCTTTAAAACTTAAAAACGGATTCATGACATAACTTAGATATCGATTTAGGACGCCTCCTCCTGTTTCTGCTCTAGCTCCTGGATATGCTGTATTCATAACAGTTTTAATGGTATCCATGGATTGTGAAAAAATATATCCCATACAACCACTAAAAATAAGAACCGCTACAATAATAGAAATAACATCTTTATTATTGATTTTGCAATTTTTTCTATTTTCTACAATTACCCAAATAGCCAATGCCAAAAATACATAAGCCATTGGAATTTGCCAAGCAGGATACATGACCATGATATAGCCTCCTGCACATATCACCAATCCTAATAAATGTAGGCATCTCTTTTTCAAATTTTGAGTATTCATATATTGATATAATAATAAAATTGCCAATTCACCAAATACAAATATTTCTACAATTCCATTAATAGCAAACCACCATTGCACAATCGGTGCTAAAGTAATCATGGTAGCTCCTACAAAAGAAAGCAATTTATTCTTTTTGGTTAGCAACATCAAGAATTCAAAGGTAACCATAAACAAGGCTATCCATCTTCCACACCAAAAAAATGATAGACCTTTTGCCATTCCCAGAAATAAGAAACCAATTTGAAATGGTCGAAATATTTGCATGATATTTAAAATTGGTAATCCATAAACCATAAATACATCTGTCTTATCTGCTCTTATGATATCACTAAAATAATGGAAACCATCAAAAAACTGTGAAAAAGTCATAGGCGTTAAAACAGCCCATTCATCTGTTCGAATGATTCTAGACTTTCCCAAAATAACGCCATCTTCTACGCCATCTATCGGAATAAAATCTTGCCAAGCTCCAATCGATGAACCACTAATTTCAAAGATAACACATAAAAGAAAAACAATAACTGCAATATAATAACGATATTGATAAATTTTTTCCATTACATTCTCCAATTATTTCTCCTCCTATGCTTTTTATATTTTTATATCATATTGTGCTGTCGTTTTACTTAAATTCACATTATAATAAGGGTCTCCCTTTTCCAAAACCTCTTTCCATTTTTCTCGAAAGCGATTACTCTCCTTCTCAAATCTCGCCTTCTTTTCAGGTGTATCCTCATATCCCCTTGTCTTAGATTCATAATGCATTAATTCAATATAAGGATTATAAATAACTTTGTATCCTTTTTCTCTTATCTTTAAACAAAAATCAACATCATTGAATGCTACTTTGAAATTTTCTTCGTCCATATAGCCAACTTCTTCATAAATACTTCTTCTCGCAAATAGACAAGCCCCTGTTACCGCACTCATGTTTTGAATTAAACAATCTTTTCCAAAATAAGCATGAATACCATGTGGTAATCCTGTTAGCATATTTGCTGCTAAGTTACCAATTCCTACTACAATTCCAGCATGTTGAATGGATTTATCTTCATAATACAATCTTGCTCCAACTGCTCCCACATCTTCTCTTTGTGCAAATCCGATAAGTTTCTCTAACCAATTGGCTGTCAGAATTTCTGTATCACTATTTAACTGCAATACATAATCAGCATCTGAATTTTTTACACCAAAATTAACAATCTTAGAATAGTTAAATCCTTTTTCTGGATAAGTGATTACTTTTATTTTTCCATTTTTTTGAATGGTCTCATAATATTCAAATGTTTTACTTTCTTGACTATTATTTTCTATAATAAGTATTTCATAATTTTCGTATGTAGTTATTTTCAAAATAGATTGAATACAATGTTTTAGTAAGTTAATACTATCTTTATTGGGAATGACAATTGATACTTTAGGATTGCCTTCTATTTCATATTGCACTTCATAAATTCCTTTTATGTCTCCACCATGACTTACTTTCGCCTTTAGCCCTTGTCTTTGCAAATGGTCTTCAATTACTTTGATACCAGCTTCATAGGCATATGGTTTGGCATCTGATACCATCGCTGTAGAATCGGGATGAATTCTCCAATGATACAATACTTTTGGTATATGGACAATATGATTCGTATTTTCGGTTGCTCTTATGATAATATCAAAATCTTGTGCCCCATTGTATTCTTCTTTAAAACCACCTAACTTGTCCATTAATTCTTTTTTGAATACAGATAAATGGGTAATATAATTATTCGCTCTTAATGTATCGATTGAAAAATCAGGTTTAAAATAAGGGTCTTTTCGGTTTTCTTTTTCCCCTTCAATTTTATCTTCGTCAGTATAAATAAATTCTACCTCTGGATTCTCATTGATGCATTTTACAATTTCATATAAACAAAATACTGGCAATAAATCATCATGGTCTAATAAAGCAATAAAATCTCCTGTTGCTAATTTTAATGCTTCATTGGTATTGCCAGAAATACCTTTATTCTCATTTAAAAATTGATATTGAATTCTGTTGTCTTTTTCTAATATCTTTTTCAATTCTTTATTTTCTTCTGGGCTACCATCTGCTAAGCATAATTCCCAGTTGGCATACGTTTGGTCAATTAAGCAATCTACTAGTTCTTCAAAAAAACGTAGTGGTGTGTTATACATAGGAACAACCAAACTAATCTTAGGGTTTATTTTAAATTGCTTTTTTCTTTGTTCTTCTAATTGTTTTTCGTCTGGCTCATTTTTTTCTCTCCATAATTGATAAGCCCCTTTTGTATCAGCACAAGTATTTTTGCTCGTTATTTTATGCCATATTTTTAAAATTACTTTTTGAATGGTTTTTATGATTCCATATTTTTTTACATAAAATTTTACCTGATTATATCTATGTTGTATATTCATTTATTTCCTCCGTTACTTAAATATTTTGTTACTTCTCTTAATGGTTTTGTGATTTTCCAAGATTTAGAATTTACCATCTCATGAATCGATTGATTTAATCGGTCTATGGTTTGTTCTCTCTCTTTCAATGTTTGTTTGTTTGCTTCATTCTCTTGTACAACTTTATTTAATTCAAGATGAAAATCTTCTTCTTGTTTGTGAAGCAACTCATTCTTATCACAAATTTCTTTTAGTAAATCATTTCTATTTCTAGTTTTTCGATTAAATATTTCATTCAGCATAATAGTATCAATTATTTTCTCTCCAAATTCACCTTCTATTTTGTTAAAAATCTCTCTATTTTTTATTAAATCTAGTCTTTTCAGTATGTCGTCAGAAAATTTCCTATACAAATTAGAATTAATAATAGCTCGATATAAAATGTGTTCCACTGGTATATATTTTTCCATCCATTCTTGGTCAAAAGCACATAATTCACCATTGTTGTAAAATATATTTTTAGGAATGAAATCCATAAATCCATATTCTAAATATTTGAACTGTTTTAATTGGTTTTGGTCACATTCTTGTAAGCTATGACATAATTCTTCTTGCTTGATTTTATCGTATGCAATCCCATTTTGATACAATTTTTCTATATATGGCTTTATCGCTTCTATGGCTTCCTCTATATCATCACACTCATCAATCCATAAATCATATCGTTTAAAATCTTTCACAAATTCACTTTCCAAATAATCGTCTTTACTCTGTTCTAATGTTTTAATATTATATTGTTTTAATATCTCCCTATTTTGTTTCATCTGTTCTATATGATTGAATGATTCCTTTGATACCGCTCTTTTTTCAACTATATCCTTCTTTATAATGGTCATAATTCTATATTCTTTTTTTCGATAGTTTGTATAAGAAACATATTTTATGTCTGTATCTATCTCATTTCTAGAACATTCAATTAGAAATGAATTCGCATAAAAATTCATTAATTTACTATCTTCTTTGATTAGTTCTCGTAAAACATCATTTTCTACAAAGCTAACTAATTCATCCTCTTCATAACAAGTAAAATTTCTAGAAATGTCTTCTTTGGAAATGTCATATTCTTTACTATATATTAAATTTGGCATTTTATAATCTGGAAAAATATAATAAAATTTATTATGATTGATTTGTGCTTGTTTTAACATGTTATCCAAATTTTTTTCTGAAAATAATTGTGCTTGGTTTTTTCTCCTTTTGGTTCCTAAATTCCTATATTCATAGGTCCCATCTAAGTCTTTTTTACCATTCCAATACCTAATTCCAAATTTATTATCTGTAGCCATTAATAATTTTCCATCTTCTTTCAAATAACTTGTTGCTATTTCTAAAAATGTAATAAACGGCGTTTCTGATTTTATACTGAAAGGTGCTTGTTCCAACATTCCATTGATAATAATATAATCAAATTTCTCCTCTAATATAATATCTTGTATATTTCCCACTATGATTTCTAAATTTTCTTTTTCTTCATGCCTTTTAGCTATTGCTATTGCTTTTTCTGTGCTTTCTTCTATGGTAACAACTCGATTCGCTTTTTCGCATAGTTGCCCCGTTATTTCTCCTAAGTTTCCTCTTAGTTCCAAGATATTTGAGTCAGCTTTAAAAGGATACCAATTGACAATATTTTTCCTTATTTCAGAAAGAGCTAATACTACTTCTAATCGATTATCTTGCTTAAAAATCTCTTCGTAATTCTCTTCCTTATATTGATTGATATACTTTTCTATAATTTCCTTCTCTATTTCGGAAATATCTTTTTTTTCACTTTTATTAAAATCCAAATTTAATTTCAAATATCTCACCCTTTTATCTTTGTAATCTTAGCAATATTTCAAAGGTTTTTAATTTTTCGAAAGTTATTCTATTTTTTATGAAGTAACAATTCGGGGGGACCAACAAATTATAGAATGTTACCAAATTTTTAAGTTATCAATAGCTTAAAAATTTGGCTTACAGTCTGTTATGCAGTTGGGAGTTACAAATAAAAAATAGAATAA
>CAOJZE010000122.1 GCA_948466095.1 uncultured Clostridium sp. | reverse complement strand
AATACTTTCATGTCCTAATAATTCTTGAAGAGCTCTAATATCAACTTGTCCATATTGATACATCAAAGTAGCAGCCGTATGTCTTAATTTATGAACAGAATATTTTTTAGTATCTAAGCCAGCACATTGTAATTGTTTACTGACAACATTTTCTACGGTTCGATTACTAATTCTTGTTTTTCTTTCACTTAAGAAAAGAGCTTTTTCAGAATATTTACTATCATGCTTGATTCCTTCTTTTGGTCGTACCTCTAAGTAGTCAGCAATTGCTTTCATACAAGCTTTATTTAAGTATATCGTTCTTTCTTTATTTCCTTTACCAATTACATTTAATTTGCAATCCTCAAAATCAATATCTTGAAGGTTGATACCCACTAATTCAGAAAGACGCATGCCACAATTTAAAAATAAAGTAATAATCGCATAATCTCTTTCACTATTTCGATTATCTTCATTCGAGGTAACATTTAATAATTTTTTACTATCTTCTAGGGAAAGATATTTAGGTAGCCTTTTATCTAACTTTGGCGTTTCTAAATCTTGTGCTGGATTCACATCTATTAATTTAGCTTTCCTACTTAAATATTTAAAAAAGATACGAATAGTAGAAACCTTTCTAGCTCTTGTGGTTGCTTTACTATGATACTCACGTGTTAGATAAGAAATAAAAGCATGAATATCATCTAGAGTAATTTTTCTTATGGTATCGATTGTCATATCATCGATTTTAATTTCTTTCAAATCTGTCTCATCTGTCATATGAAAATGCAATTTGATAAATCTTAAAAACATCATTAAATCATAGTTATATTCTTTTATACTATTAGGTGATTTGTTTAAAATAGTAACCGAGTAATCTAAAAAAGAATTTAAAAATTCTGGATTTTCCTCTCGACGAATCATAAATATCCTTCCTTTCTGAAAATGTTATTATTGTGGTAGGGTTTCATTATATTTTTTATGGATAACTTCCAATATCGCACAGTCTGTAATAAAATAACAGACTGTAGCTCATTGGTCCCCCCCGAATTGTTATCCATAAAAAATATAATGAAACTAAAATAAGATTAGCAACTAATGTACAACAAAAGTTACAATCGCATGGCTATCCAAATTATCATGTAGCACAAAATTCTCATAACACAAATTGTATTCGACATTTTTATCTGTTTTATTTAACAATACTATAATAACACTTTTATCTGGATTTTGAAAGGCAGATACACAAATATTTTCAGAAAATTTATTAAAATGAATTCTTTTGCTACCAGGTTTTACATATTTTGCTAAATGAGAAACATAATAAAAAGCAGGTGTTTTTATAAAATCTGTATTTTGTTGATTCATCATAATGAGGCTATTACAATAATTTCTAACATGATTCGGACCACCGTTTAAAATCTAGTACCAAGTTCCAATCTATAAAAGCATTGACACCATGATTAAAATCCTCCATTATTTCATAAGCATACATTTCTGCATTAAACAGTTCATCTTGTGGTTTAAAATGAGAATAACCAGTACAGCCTTCTGTATGAAATAAAAGTAGGGTAGGGAATAAGTGATGCAATGTTTCTAAACTGTCAAAATGTCCGCCAGTGTACCAATGAAAAGCAATTCCGTTTGGTACACTCGAAAGCATTATTTTCAACTAGCGTTTCGATACTTCTTTCTAAAATGATGTCTTTATTATGGTCCCATATCAAAAATTGCGTAGACAAACCATTTCTTTTAAAAGTAGGATACAGATAATTTTTTAATAAATCAGCTTCTTCTGCAGAAGAATATAGACAAGACTCCCATATCTGTTTGGCATTGGGTTCATTTTGAATTGTCATATAGGAGATAGGAATACCATAGCTTTGATAATGAAGGACATATTTTACTAGATAATCTGCCCATAATTTTCGATATTGTGGTAATAACTTACCGCCACCAAACAAACGATGATTATTTTTCATAAAAGCAGGGGGTGACCACGGAGAAGAAAGAAATTGAAGACTTTTATTTATGTTTTGAGCCGATTTAATAGTGGGGATAACATATTTTAAGTCATGCTGAATACGAAAGTCAGATAAATCATTTTTATGCGAATACGAATAACTTTCTAAAGAAAAATCACAACTAGCAATAGAGAGTCTACAAAATTGGTAATTTAACTTGTCTTTCGCAAAATATTCTTGTAAAATTTGATTCGCAATATTTTTATCTATCGTACTTAAAACATAGCAAGAACTTTCTGTTAAGGCTCCTCCAAACCCTAAGATTTTTTGAAAAGTGAATTCTGGATTGATACGAATCACTTGATTTTCTATGTTTTTATCGGAAGAAAAAAAATTCTTGCGAGAGGCATGGAGATATAAATTTCTTTTTAAATTTGTTTCTATTTTTTCGATTTCCATATTTGTATTTTATGCGATTTATGATATACTATGAGTAGATTTTTTACAATCATTTATTCTATTCTTTATTTATGACACCCAACTGCATACAGTCTGTAATAAATTTTTAATTAAATACAAATTTTATAACAGACTGTAATTTGTTGGTCCCCCCGATTTGTCATTGCATAAAAAATAGAATAAACGATTCCAAAAAATTAATGCATTTGTAATAAAAGGAAAGTGATTAAAATTGAACCATACAAAAGGGAAGAGAGGTAAGTCAAGACAAGAAGAGGAAGATTTTGTTCCCCAAGCCTTTCGAAAGAAAAAAAGGAAAAGAAGAGAAGAAGATGACGAAATAGATAAAAAAAGCAGAAAAAGAAATCGAAAATTAAAAAAACAGAAAAATAAAAAGTGGAAAAAGAGGATATTTCTTATCCTACTTATTGCGATTCTTGTCATAGGTGTTATATTAGGAATTTCCGCACATCGTTGGAAAGCACTTGTAAAAGAAATGTTAGCTTTTGAAAATTCTGTTGTCTTAGACATGGATGGAAATGAAATTGCTAAATTAGGTTGTGAAAGAAAGAACCTGACCATTCCTTTATCTGATATACCTGACAATTTAAAAAATGCCTATGTTGCCATTGAGGACGAGCGTTTTTATAAACATGGGGGTATTGACATCAAAAGAACTGGAGGGGCTATCGCTTCTTATGTTCTTCATTTTGGTAAATCTTCTTATGGTGGAAGCACCATCACACAACAATTGGTAAAAAATTTAACAGGAGACACAACCGATAGTATCACAAGAAAAGTCAAAGAATGGTGGAAAGCATGCTTAGTAGAAAGCTGTCTGTCTAAAGATGAAATTTTAGAAGGATATTTTAATATTATCTATGTAGGACCAAATCGATATGGTGTAGAAACAGCAGCACACTATTATTTTGACAAATCAGCCAAAGACCTAACTTTAGAGGAATGTGCTTTTCTAGCTGGTCTGAATCATTCGCCTAATTCTTATAACCCTTTTGAAGATGACAACACAGAAAGAATTACGAAAAGAACCAAAATTGTTCTTGCTAAAATGTTAGAATTAAAATACATTGATGAAGCCAATTACAATACAGCCATTAATAACGTAGATAAAGGATTACATTTTAAAAAAGGAGAGGTGCCATCCGAAGATGCTGTCTATTCGTATCATACAGATGCTCTTATTCTAGAAATTACAGAAGATATTGCGAAGAAATATGACATATCTGAAACATTTGCTACCAATTACATCAATATGGCAGGATTGACCATACAGAGCACACAGGATTCCAAAATTCAAAAACAAACCGAAACCGAATTTGAAAAATCCAAATATAGTATTCCTTCTAAAATAGGAGGCAATTCTTCTCAATCTGCTATGGTAATCATAGACCATAAAACAGGACATGTGGTAAGTTGTACTGGTGGACTAGGGAAGAAGACACAGGCAAGAACCTTAAATAGAGCCACACAAAGTATTCGTCAAACAGGTTCTTCCATTAAACCATTATCTATCTTAATACCTGCTATTGATAAAAAAATTATTACAGCTTCGTCCATTTATGATGATACCGAAAGGGATTTCCCAGAAGGTTATCATCCAACCGATTACAATCCACCTTTAGGTAAAGTAACGGTTCGAAGAGCAGTAGAATCTTCTCAAAATATTCCTTTTGTAGAAATCATGGAAACCCTAAAACCAAAAACATCTATGAGATATTTAGAAAAAATGGGAATTAGTACATTAACTGAGGAAGATGAAACTTTAGTATTATCTTTAGGAGGTTTGCAAAAAGGAATTAGCCCATTAGAGATGGCAGGTGCTTATGCAACCATAGCTAATGATGGGGAATACATAGAACCAAGCTTCTATTCAAGTATTGATAATAAAATAGGAAAAACCATTATCAAACCGTCACAAAAAAAGAAAAGAGTGGTATCGAAAGAAGTTGCTTATATCGTAAAAGAAATATTAAAACAGCCAGTTATTGGCAATCATGGGACGGCAACGTATTGTAAAATAGCAGGCGTAGATGTTTCGGCTAAAACAGGAACCACAGATGAGAATTATGATAGATGGCTTTGTGGCTTTACACCATATTATACAGCTGTTACCTGGTATGGCTATGATGAAAATGAATCTATAGAATATAATAAAAGAAATCCAGCGGGATTGTTATGGGCAAATGTCATGTCAAGAATACATACAGGACTAAATAGTGCCACTTTTGAAAAGCCATCTGCTATTTCAAGCTGTAGCATTTGTGCGGAGACAGGAAAAAAAGCAACCACTGGATGTCCGAATACCTATACAGAATATTTCTTATGGCTTACCATTCCTGATTTATGTGGTAATCATACTGGTTCAGAATTTAAACAAGATACGAATCATACAACACAAAATAAAGTAGAAGAAATTATTCAAGGAATTACGCAAGATATCGATGCCGTAGACCCTCAACAAGTTCCTCAAAGTAATCCTTCAACCAACAATAGCACGAATACAAATACAAGACAAAATCAAAGTTCTAATACAGTGACAACCAACAATACAGCTGTAAATCATAAGAATAATACGAATACCAATAATTCTAATAATAAAACACATACGAATTTATCTAATAATACCAATCGGACCAATACAAGTATCAATAATAATACTGTAAATAAAAGTAATACCAGTAATACAACTAGAACGAATCAATCGACTAACGTGTCATTGAATAAAACGAATACAACCAGATAATACTAAAAAAGATGTAGGTGTAAAAGTTAAAATCACTTTTGATACACCTACATCTCTATTTTTTGAGGTACGAATTATTCTGTCGTATCAGAAAGGGCTTTATCAATGAATCTGTGATATAGTTTTAATTTTGATAAAAGTATTTACATAATTTCAATATTATGTTATTATAATATCATATCTTTTGATATAAGCAGTAGGTTTGAACTATTAGCAGAAAGACCAACTATAAAAAGTCAAGCATTTTTTGAAAAAAATAAAAAAAGT
>CAOJZE010000121.1 GCA_948466095.1 uncultured Clostridium sp. | reverse complement strand
AAAAGATATAGAAGAAAGTTATATAGAAAATGATAAAACCCTTGGAGAAGAAATGCAAAATCCACAAATGACGGAGGAAACGAATGACGATATAGATATTTTGGCAAATCATGAGGTTTTAAAATATTATAATGAATATGGCGGATTTTCAGAAGATGGAAAAGAATATCTTGTGAAAGTCAACAAAGGGAATAGATTACCTACTGTGTGGAGTCATATTATGGCAAATGAGAGATTTGGAACTCTTGTAACAGAAAATATGGGGGGGTATACTTGGTATCAAAATTGTAGATTAAACCGTGTGTCGAGTTGGCAAAATAATCCGTGTTATGATATTCCGTCTGAAATTATTTATCTAAAAGACCAAGAGACGCAAAAAGCCTGGTCATTAGGATTAAATCCAATGCCGGATGATAGAAATTATAATATTATTTATGGTTTTGGTTATTGTAAATATATTCATAAAAGTAATGGAATAGAACAAGAATTGGAGGTTTTTGTTCCAAAAGAGGATAGCTGTAAAATTGGAATTCTGAATTTAAAAAATACAACACCAAACCGAAAAAAGTTGAAATTATATTATTATATCAAGCCAGTAATTGGGGAAGATGAAATAAAGACCAATGGTTATATTCACTTAGATTTTGATATGAATAGCAATTTAATACAAGCAAGAAATTTATACCGAGAAGATATGGAAAAGACAAGAGTTTATATTTCTTCTAGTGAAAAGATTAAATCTTATACAGGTGATAAAAATTTCTTCTTAGGAGAAGGTGGCATTCATGCTCCACAAGCTCTAAAAAAAGTGTCACTTAATAATCAAGATGCTTTAGGAAGAAAACCATGTATGGCTTTTGAAATTGAAATTGATTTGGAGAGTTTTGAAAACAAGGAAATTTCTCTTATTTTAGGAGCGGAAGAGGATAGTATAGATTGCAAAAATATCGCGTATAAATATCAAAAGTTGGCAAATTGTAAGCAAGAATTGAATGAGGTAAAAAGTTATTGGAAAGAGTTCTTAGGAAGATTACAAGTGTATACTCCTTTAGAATCAACTAATATTTTACTAAATGGTTGGATAGGTTATCAAATTATCAATAGTAGATTATGGGGTAAAACAGGGTATTATCAATCAGGAGGAGCCTTTGGCTTCAGAGACCAGTTACAAGATACACTAGGACTAAAATATTTGGACCCAAAACTTTTGAAACAACAAATTTTGAAGCATAGTGAACATCAATTTATAGAGGGCGATGTGGAACATTGGTGGCATGACCAAAATCAAAGAGGAATTCGAACGAGGTTTTCAGATGACTTGTTGTGGTTGGCTTATTTAGTGTTAGAATATATTAATTTTACAGGAGATAAAAGTATTTTAGAGATAGAAACACCTTATTTAGAGGGAGCTCCTTTAGAAGAGGGACAAGATGAACGATATGAAAAATATTTGCCAAGTAAAGAAGAGGGAAGCGTTTATGAGCATTGTATTAAAACCATTGAAAGAAGCTTAGATTTTGGAGAAAATGGTCTTCCTAAAATTGGCTCAGGAGATTGGAATGATGGCTTTAGTACTGTAGGTAACAAAGGAAAAGGAGAAAGTGTTTGGTTAGGATTTTTCTTGAGTTGGATTTTAGAAAATTTTGTATCAATTTGTCGAGAAAAGGGTGATGAAGCATTAGCTCAAAAATATGAGGAAATTAGAAATCAATTAAAAAAAGCATTGAATACCAATGGATGGGATGGAAGATGGTATAAGAGAGCTTTTATGGATGATGGTAATGTACTAGGTAGTATGGAGAATGAGGAGTGTAGAATCGATAGTATTGCCCAGAGCTGGAGTGTTATTTCAAAAGCAGGTGATAATGACAAGAAATATATTTCTATGGAAAGTTTAGAAAAGCATTTAATTGACAGAGAAAATGGAATTATTAAATTATTGGACCCTCCTTTTGAAAAAGGTAAGCTAGAACCAGGATATATTAAGGCATATTTACCAGGCGTGAGAGAAAATGGTGGTCAATACACACATAGCTCCGTTTGGGTCATTATTGCAGAAGCCATGCTGGGATTTGGTGATAAAGCCTTAGAATTATACCGTATGATTAACCCGATTGAACATGCCAGAACCAAAGAGGCTAGTAGCAAATATAAAGTAGAACCGTATGTGATACCAGCTGATATTTATGGCACAGGAAACTTAGCAGGACGAGGAGGTTGGACATGGTATACGGGTTCAGCAAGTTGGTATTATAAAGCAGGAATTGAAAATTTATTGGGACTTAAGATTGAAGAAGGCTATTTAAAAATAGAACCATGCATTCCAAAGGATTGGAAAGAGTATCAAATGAAATATCAATGGAGAGAAAGTATGTATAATATTATGGTTAAAAATCCATCTAGTAAAAATGGTTTTGAAACTGGTACTAGTAAAGTATTTTTGAATGGCAATGATGTAGATAATTTTATAAAATTAGATGGTATTATAAATGTTTATGAGATAGAGGTTGTTTTGTAGAAGACTGTCATGATTTTGGGGACGGAGGAAAAAATCATGAAAAATTTTAATAGACTAATTTAACTATTGTTCTCTATTATTTTTTACATCTTGTGTGTCGCAACCTTCCTAATTTAAAGTATAGACGGTTGCTCCAATCGCACTCGCATATGCTCGTTTGGTCGCTTACGCGATGTGGCAAAATAATAGAGAAAATATTTAAAATGTATAATGAAAATCTTGATTTTTTCTCCGTCCCAAAATCATTGTTTTCTTTTTACAGCAAATCATAAAAATTTCTAAATTCGTAGCCTTGTTCTTTTAGGTAATCAATGGAATCTTTTAAGATAGAAGGCGTATCGTTAACATCAGATGTATCATGCATTAGAACTACTAAAGTACCTTTATTTTTAGCTGATTTTTTTAGATTTCTTAATAATTGACTATTGTTGTATTTTTTAACAGAATCATTGTTGAGACAATTCCAATCAATATAAGTATAGTTCATTTCAGAAAGAAGCTTAACAGCTTCTTTTTTCTTTGCTTTATAATGAGAGGACATATAACCATTTGGAAAACGAAAGACATGAGAACAATAATTCTCAACACCAATTGCCTTCCCAATTTCTATGTCAGTATTTTTTATTTCAGAAATAAAACTCTCATCACTTTGATATAATTTTTTGTTATTGTGATGATAACCATGATTAGCCAGATAATGTCCTTCTTCATAGGCTCTTTTTGCTAATTCAGGATGTTCTTTTACATGTTTACCAATAACAAAAAAAGTGGCTTTTATATCTTCTGCTTTTAGAATGTCCAATATTTTTCCAGTGGCTTTTAAGGTGGGTCCATCATCAAAGGTGAGGTAGGCAATTTTTTCTTCTTTTTTTGTTAAACTAGCTACTTTTTCGTGTAAAGTTTCATCTATTATACTATTTGTGGTTAACCCAATGGCAAGTGAGAAAGGATTACTCAAATAGAAAAATAAGGAAATAAAGAGTACAGTAAAAAGGCAAATAAAAAATAAGAATTTCTTGTTTAAAATAAGAACTTTCATGTAATCACCTGTAATCTATATATATGATGAGAGTAAGAAAAAAATGACGGAACTGAGGGGGACTGAGGGACGTTCCTTAAAATCCCTAAAAGGGGGATTTTAAGGAACGTCCCTCAGTCCCCCTCAGTTCCATTTTTACACATGATTGGCTTCTTCTTGTGTAAGGTAACCATATTCTACCATTCTATTTAAAACATGCTTTTGACGTTTTTTTGCTAAATCTGGATTAACCGTTGGGGCATAAACAGAAGGAGCATTTGGAACCCCAGCTAACATACTGGCTTCTGATAAGGTCAAATCTTTTGGTGCTTTTTTGTAATATCCCATGCTAGCATCATAAATACCATAATAACCATCTCCAAAGTAGGAAGAATTAACATACAAAGCAAAAATCTCATCTTTACTATAATGTTTCTCTAAATCATAGGCAGCAAAAATTTCTCCTAGTTTTCGAATTAATGTTTTATCTTGATTAAATATAACATTTTTGGCAACTTGTTGTGTAATGGTACTACCACCTTCGTCAAATTCACCATCTCGTATATTAGTATAAAAGGCTCGAGCAATTCCAATTGGGTCAATGGCTCCATGCTCATAATATCTATGGTCCTCTGTGGCAATGACAGCATGGATATAATCTTTTGGTAATTGGTCAAAGGAAATGTAATGTTCTTGATTGGTTACTGCTTCTACACGAGAGATTAAGGACTTTTCTTTTAAAGTGTTTGAGTAATAGCTAAAACCAATGATAAATGCAAAACTTGCTATTAATATAAATAGAATGAATAAGATGATTAATAATTTTTTAAATAATTTCATACATACCTCTTTTCTTTTTTCATTATATAACAAAAAGTTACACAAAGGAATAGAATTCATAAAAAATTAAGATATAAATGATTCTTTACAAAGAAAATAGCATATGATAGAATACTAGACAATGAGATATGAGTATATTTTATTGCTTATTAGTAACCTAAAGAGGGTGAAAGAATGTTAAAATTTACAAAGATGCAGGGGTTAGGGAATGATTATGTGTATATGGATGCTATCCATCAAAAGATAGAAAATGAATCATCGCTAGCTCAATTTGTTAGTGATAGGCATTTTGGCATTGGGTCAGATGGCCTTATTTTAATCTGTCAAAGTGAGGTAGCAGATTTTAAAATGAGAATGTTTAATTCCGATGGAAGCGAAGCAGAAATGTGTGGAAATGGCATACGTTGTGTTGGGAAATTTGTATATGATAAAGGATTAACGGCTAAGACCACAGTAACAATTGAAACACTAGCTGGTATGAAAACTTTAAAATTAAACGTAACCAATAATAGAGTAGAAACCATTAAAGTAGATATGGGGGAACCTATTTTAGCACCAGAAAAAATACCAGTTATGGCAATTGAGGAGCCAGTACAAAATTTAAAAGTAAAATCGTTAGATAAGGAATTTACTCTGACTTGCGTATCTATGGGAAATCCACATGCCATTACAGTAGTAGAAGATGTTGCTCATTTTAATATCGAAAAATATGGCAAAATTTTGGAAGTAGCTTCTGTATTTCCCAATAAGATAAATGTAGAATTTATAGAAATTCTAGATAAGGAACATATCAAGATGAGAGTTTGGGAAAGAGGGGCAGGAGAAACCCTAGCATGTGGAACTGGCGCCTGTGCTACACTAGTTGCTTGTAGCTTGAATGGATTAACCACTCGACATGCTTATGTAGAATTGCTTCGGAGGAGATTTAGAAATTGAATGGAATAAAAAGGATAATCATGTATATATGACAGGACCAGCTGTTACTGTATTTGAAGGAGAAATTTAGAAAACGGGATTTAGGGACGTTCCATAAAATACCGAAAAAGGGGATTTTAAGGAAAGTCCCAAAATACCATTAAAGGAGGAAATGATGATTTTTATTTAT
>CAOJZE010000120.1 GCA_948466095.1 uncultured Clostridium sp. | reverse complement strand
ACATGAAAGACAAAATAAAAGAAGCCACTATCTATCCACAAATCATGGGAAGCGACCATTGTCCAGTTGGACTTGAAATAAGTTAGGTGTGTTTTGGGAGATGGCGACTCTGAGACAGACCCCAATTCGTCACTAGGTACAAACTTACCACAGAAAGAAAAAGGAGAAAAAGAGAAAATGAATGAAATTAGGAATCATGGAAAGAAATGGCTATATTGGTTTATTTTAGGGGTAGCAATTATAGCAGTATATAAGGCATTAGACAATTTCGGAGATGTAATGGGTACCATTCAAAAGTTTTGTAATATCATAACTCCGTTTTTTGCTGGTATTTTTATTAGTTACTTATTATATATGCCATGTAGAAAAATAGAAGGAGTATATAAAAAATCCAACTTACAATTGGTGGCAAAAAAATCTAGGTCATTGAGTATTTTAACGGTTTATCTAGTTATTATAATTTTATTGATGATATTAATTAATTTTATATTGCCAGTTGTGTTTGAAAGTGTGGTAGATTTAATTAATAACATACAAAACTATTATGAAATAGCAATTGACAATTACAATAATTTGCCAGAAGATGACATTTTGAAAAGTGATATGGTAAATAATGCAATAGGAAGTATTCAAAGCATTGATATCAAACAGTATTTTCAGTTGGATAAGATATTAGCCTATGTTATTAGTGCAATTGATGCGATAACAGGTATTTTTAGTTTGTTAGTTGCATTTATTGTATCAGTATATATTTTGGCAGAAAGAACACAGATATTAAATTCACTTAAAAGATTAGCAGAAGCGATATTCAAAGAGAAAACATATAAAAATTTAGGAAAGTATTTTAATAATTCCAATGAGATATTTTTTAAATTTATAGCAAGTCAATTTTTAGATGCTATTATTGTAGGGATTTTGGTTACCATAGCCATGACTATTATGGGAATTCGATATGCACCATTGTTAGGATTTTTAATTGGATTATCCAATATGATACCATGTATAGGAGCTATTGTAGCTACGGTAATTGCTGCCATTATAACATTAATAACAGGAGGACTTTCACAAGCGATTTGGATGTTGATTGTAGTTATCATTTTACAACAAATGGATGCTCATATTATTAATCCTAAAATTATTGGGCAATCTTTGAAAATAAGTCCGTTGCTAGTTATATTTGCTATTATGGTAGGTGGAGCTTATTTTGGAATCTTGGGCATGTTTTTGTCTGTACCAGCAATTGCTGTTGTCCGCATATTAATTGAGGATTATATTGATTATAAAATAGCGATAAAGAAAGCAACAAAAACTCTGGAGGAAACAGAGGAAATAAAAGGACAAATACACTTATAGGAATAGGAGAGATTACAATGTTAAAGAAATATTTATTAGTGTTTTTGATATCTATGGTACCATTAATAGAATTAAGAGGAGCTGTCCCTGTTGGATTAAGTTCATTATGGGGGTCTTCTCTTCCTATTGTCCCACTTTATATTATTTGTATATTAGGGAATATGCTTCCTGTACCATTTATATTCTTTTTTGCTAGAAAGGTTTTGGTCTGGGGAGCTGATAAAAAGTTTATTGGGAAATTTTTTACATTCTGTTTGGAAAAGGGCGAAAAAGGTGGTAAAAAGTTACAAGAAAAAGCTGGACGTGGTTTGTATTGGGCTTTATTTCTGTTTGTTGGAATACCACTTCCAGGTACAGGAGCATGGACAGGTACGTTGGCGGCAAGCTTTTTAGATATGGATTTTAAAAAGAGTGTTATTGCAGTAATGGCTGGCGTGATTTTAGCTGGTATGATAATGGGATTAGCTTCTTTTGGAATATTTGGTGCATTTGGCACTATTTTAAATTAAAGTATTTTATTAAAAAAGTTTATTATATTTTTTATTTGTAACTCCCAACATCGTACAGTCTGTATAGATTATATGAAAAATAATTTAGGTGTTTGTAACAGACTGTAAACTTGTTGGTCCCCCCGATTTGTTACTTCATAAAAAATATAATAAACTTTTAAGTTAAAATGAAATAACAGTTAATAGTAGATTTGCAAAAAACTTAAACTTAAATGTGTGAAATCCTTGACAACCGTAAGGAAAATATGTTATTATAATAGACATGATTATTTAAAATTTTTTTCAAAGTTAAAGCTTAAGAGAAGAGGAATTAAATACAAGGAGCCCTAAGATTTTCGAATTGTAAAAGCAGACAAAACGAAGATGTTAGCCAAGCAAATTGTCATTTAAGAAGGACTTCTTTTAATCAATATAAATGTTACTTAATGTTAACAAGTAACAATCAATTTTTTTCTGCTTAATTTTATTTGAGGAGTGATTTTTTTGGAAATCAAAGAAATAAATTACGAGAAGGCATCTCGTAAGAATTTTGCAAAAGTTGGCGATTATATTGAAATGCCAAACCTAATCAAAGTACAAAGAGATTCTTATGACTGGTTTGTAGAAGAGGGATTAGGAGAAGTATTAAAAGATATATCACCAATTGAAGACTACTCAGGAAACTTAGTTCTTGAATTTTTCGATTATTACATGGAGGATAAAACAAAATACAGTGTAGAAGAAGCCAAAGAAAGAGATGCTACTTATTCTACCAGATTGCATGTGAAAGTAAGATTAATTAACCGTGAAACAGGTGAAATTAAAGAACAAGAAATCTACTTAGGAGATTTTCCATTAATGACAGACAGTGGAACTTTTGTTATTAATGGAGCAGAAAGAGTTGTTGTCAGTCAGTTGGTTCGTTCACCAGGCTGTTACTATGGAGAAGAATTTGACACAAAGACAGGAAAAAGAACTTACAATTCTACGGTAATGCCACTTAGAGGAGCATGGCTTGAATACGAAACCGATGGAAATGACATTTTCTATGTACGTGTAGACCGTACCAGAAAAGTACCAGTAACCACATTATTAAGAGCAATAGGTATTGTTACAGATGACCAAATTAGAGAATTATTTGGTGATGAGGAAATGTTGACAGCTACTATGGCAAAAGATACGGTTAAAGACCAAGAGGAAGCTTTAATTGAAATTTATAAGAAATTAAGACCAGGAGAACTTCCAACCGTAGATGCCGCTAGAAACTTATTTAATGGATTGTTTTATGATAATAAAAGATATGATTTAGCAAAAGTAGGTAGATATAAATTTAATCAAAAACTAGGATTAGCAGGAAGAATTAAAGATAAAATAGCTGCCCAAGATATTGTTGACAGTGAAACAGGAGAAATACTAGTACAAGCTGGAGAAATGATTTCAGAAGAAAACGCTGAAAATATTCAAAATGCAGGTATTAACGTAGTTGATGTATTAGTAGGAGAAAGAAAAGTTAGAATTATAGGAAATGCTACTTGCAATATCCACAAAATTTTACCAAATGTTGATTTAAGCAAATTACATTTTAGAGAATTGGTGAATTATAATGTACTAAAAAATATCATAGATAACACAGATAAGAAAGACTTAGTAAAAGTAATAGAAGAAAGACAAAGCGAATTAGTACCAAAACATATTACAACTGAGGATACCATTGCTTCTGTCAATTATTTGTTAAATCTTTCTCATGGATTAGGAAAACCAGATGATATTGACCATTTAGCAAATCGTAGAATCCGTTGTGTAGGAGAATTATTGCAAAATCAATTTAGAATTGGTTTAACGAGATTAGAAAGAGTGGTTCGTGAAAGAATGACCATTCAAGATTTAGATGTTGTAACACCACAAACATTAATTAATACCAAACCAATCACATCAGCAATACGTGAATTTTTCGGAAGCTCTCAATTATCACAATTTATGGATCAAACCAATCCACTTTCAGAATTAACGCATAAAAGAAGAATATCTGCTTTAGGACCTGGTGGATTAACAAGAGAAAGAGCTGGTTTTGAAGTACGTGATGTTCACTATACACATTATGGTAGATTATGCCCAATTGAATCACCAGAAGGACCAAATATAGGATTGATTTCTGCCCTTTCTTCTTTTGCCAATATCAATGAGCATGGATTTATTGAAACACCATATCGTAAAGTAGACCCTAAAACTCATAAATTGACAGATATTGTGGAATATATGAGTGCTGATGTAGAAGATAATTATATTATTGCACAAGCTTCTGAACCAATTGATAAAAATGGGAAATTTGTTCAACCAAGAATTAGAGTTAGATTTAAAAACGAAGTAATTGAGGTTGATAGTGATAAAGTACAATATGTTGATGTTTCACCAAAACAATTAGTTTCTATTGCTGCTGCTATGATACCTTTCTTAGAGCATGATGATGCCAAAAGAGCTTTGATGGGAGCCAACATGCAACGTCAAGCTGTTCCACTTATGATAACAGAAAGTCCAATTGTAGGAACAGGAATTGAATATAGAGCAGCCAAAGATTCTGGTATTTTAGTATTAGCGGAAGAAGATGGAGTCATTCAAAAAGTAACAGGAGATGCCATTACTGTTAAGTATAATACAGGAAAAACAATTACCCATAAACTTCGCAAATTTAAAAGAACCAATGGTGGTACCTGTATTAATCAAAAACCAATTGTAACAGTAGGAGAAAAAGTGAAAAAAGGTGATGCCATTGCGGATGGACCATCTACTTCGAATGGAGAAATGGCACTTGGTAAAAATGTATTAGTCGCTTTCTCAACATGGGAAGGATACAACTACGAGGATGCTATTTTAATCAACGAAAAATTAGTAAAAGAAGATGTATTCACCTCTATTCATATCGAGGAGTACGATTGTGAATGTCGTGATACAAAATTAGGAGCAGAAGAAATTACACGTGATATACCAAACATTGGTGATGATTCCTTAAAAGACTTAGACGAAAACGGAATTATCAGAATTGGTGCAGAAGTTAGACCAGGAGATATTTTAGTTGGTAAAGTTACACCAAAGGGAGAAACCGAATTAACAGCAGAAGAAAGATTGTTAAGAGCTATCTTCGGAGAAAAAGCAAGAGAAGTTAGAGATACATCACTTAGAGTACCACATGGAGAACAAGGAACGATTGTAGATGTAAAAATATTTACAAGAGATAATTCGGACGAATTAGGACCTGGTGTCAATCAAATTATTCGATGTTACATAGCAACCAAAAGAAAAATATCTGTCGGAGATAAAATGGCAGGACGTCATGGTAATAAAGGTGTTATTTCAAGAGTATTGCCAGAAGAAGATATGCCATTTATGCCAGATGGTACCCCAATTGATATTTTATTAAATCCATTAGGTGTTCCTTCTCGTATGAACTTAGGTCAAGTTCTAGAAGTACACTTAGGTGGAGCAGCCAAAGCATTAGGTTGGAAGATAGCAACCCCAGTATTTGATGGAGCAACAGAAAAAGATGTTAAGGAATTATTAGCACAAGCAGGTATGAGTGAAGATGGAAAAACCATTCTATATGATGGTAGAACAGGTGACCCATTTGATAAACCAATTACAGTTGGTGTTATGTACATGTTGAAATTACATC
>CAOJZE010000119.1 GCA_948466095.1 uncultured Clostridium sp. | reverse complement strand
AAATAAAAAAAGCCATGGATATGATTGATGAGATGAGTATGGATGAAAAAGAATGAGTATAGAAGAGATTGTAAAGGTAACAAAATTAGAAAAACAAGAGATAGAAAAATTAAAGGAGTAAATAATAAAGACATGTAATTAATTATACATGTCTCATTTTAAGTTTCTTAAGGCTTCAATTCTGTCTTCTATGCTAGGATGAGTAGACCACAAACTAGAAGACTTTTTCTTTCCTTCCTTTGTATTCATTTTAAAAGGGTTAACAATATACATATTAGCTGTTGCGCTGTTGGCAGTGGCTAATTGATTATCATCTGCTTCTAACTTTTGAAGAGCAGAAATCAATCCCTCAGGATTACGAGTAAACTCTATGGCAGTCGCATCTGCTAAAAATTCTCTTTTTCGAGAAAGAGCAAGTTGCATCAAAGAGCCGAAAATAGGAGATAAGATAAGAAAAACAAGTCCAATTATCATTAAAATACCATTTCCCTTATTATCGCTATCTCTATCATTCTTGAATCCACCCCAAAATAGAGCACGTGAAAACATATCAGACAGCATAACAATAAATCCTACCATAACAGAAACAATACAACTAAGGCGAATATCATAATTCTTAATATGACTTAATTCATGAGCAATAACACCTTCTAACTCGTAATAATCTAATTTTTCCAACAAACCAGTTGTTACACAGATAACAGCATTTTCTGGGTTCCTTCCCGTAGCAAAAGCGTTTGGCTGAGGGTCGTCTACAACATATAATCGAGGTTTTGTGGATAAACCAGCCGTTACCATCAAGGCATCTAGAATGTTTACTATTTTTAAATCTTCTTGTTTTGTTGCAGGTCTAGCTCTGTTTAAGGATAAGACAATTTTATCACTAAAATAATAGGACCCCCAGGCAGAACCAATGGAAAAAATTAGGGCAATTGCAATAGATAAAGTACCTAATCTTAAAGCATGACAAACATAATAGATGATTACCGTAACAACTAGAATAAAAATAGTAACAATAACACTAGATTCTATTTTATTTTTCTTTATATTTTCAAACATTTTTAAATCCTTTCTGTGAGAATGGGACATGGGAACGTACATTTTGTCCCTATCTAGCTATCTTGTTATCGATTAGAATAATAGATAGGGACAAAATGTACGTCCCCATGTCCTAATGTGCCATTTCCTATTATGAATTTGAACCAAAGTCTACTTTTACATTCTTTCTAGCTTCATCACTTTCTGCTTTAAATAAGTCACGAGGTTCAAAATTAAACATACCAGCAATAATGTTAGATGGGAATGTGTGTAATCTTGTATTGTAGATAGCTGCCGTATCATTATAGAATTGTCTAGAAAAAGAAATTTTATTTTCGGTATTTCTTAATTCTTCGGATAATTCTGAGAAATTTTGGTTTGCTTTTAGTTCAGGATAATTTTCAGAAACTGCCATAATGGTTTTTAAACTACTTGATAATTGATTATCAATCTCTGCTTTTTCAGAAATTGTTTGGGTATTGGCCCAAGAAGTTCTAAGTTCCGTTATTTTTGTGAAGGTTTCTTTTTCATGAGTCATGTAACCTTTAACGGTTTCTATAAAATTTGGTATTAAATCAAATCTTCTTTGTAGTTGTACATCAATTTGACTCCAAGCATTGTCTACTTTTATTCTAGCTTTTATTAAACCATTGTACATATTAATGATAGCAATCACAACAATAATGATGATAGCTAATATAATCCAACCTATCATTTGAATTCCTCCTTTTTTCTTAATTATATTATATACAAAGATATCTTATCATATTATAGGAATTTATACAATAAAATTTGTGATAAAATTGTATTTTTTGTAAGTAACAAAAAGATAGTAGTAATATTTTTAAATTATTTACATATAATATAGTAAAATGCTTGCGTCCGTAAGGACAAATTGTATGCAAGAAAAATTTTCTAAATTTGACAAAAAAAGAAAGAAATGTTATAATACATTTGTTGCCAAAAGGAGGTAATGATTCATATGAAAAAAGAAGAAAGAGCGTCTATTTCCATCATGAAAATCATCTGCATTAGCATTATATTAGTTCTAATATCAGGAATTGGTGTAATGGCAGTTAATACAAAATTAAATGATGTAAAAATCATATTACAAAATGGTTATGAAATGACAGCTTTAACATCTAAAACAAAAGTATCTGAAATATTAGAAGAAAATAATATTATATTAGAAGAAAACCAAAAAACAATACCAGACATCCAGGATGAAATAGTAGCAGGAGAGAGTATAAAAATAATAGACAAGTCTTATCAGGAAGTTCAAATTGCTAAAATATCTGAAGAAGGTGTACAAACCTCGTTAGACCAATTATTAGAAAACTATGCACCTATTACAGAAAAAATTATAGTAGAGCAAGAAACCATTCCTTATGAGACAGTAACCAAAAATACAACAGAGGCTTCAGAAGGTACAAACAATAAAGTATTGCAACAAGGAGAAGATGGTTTAAAAGAGATAACTTATAAAGTAAAATATCAAAATGAAGTAGAAATTGAAAAGATTTTATTATCAGAAGTTATTGTTAAAGAACCAGTTAATAAAATCGTACAAGTTCAAAAGAAAGAGACATCAAGAGCTTCTACTTTGCCAAGAACTGCAGGAAATACAGCATCAACAGGAGGGGCAACTTATAAAATAACAGCTTATTGTCCTTGTGCAAAATGTTGTGGCAAGGCAACTGGAAGAACTGCTTCTGGAACAAGAGCAACAGCAGGAAGAACAGTGGCAGCTTCTAGTCAATTCTCTTTTGGAACCAAATTGAACATTGGTGGACATACCTATACAGTAGAAGATAGAGGTGGAGCCATTAGGGGAAATAAGATTGATATTTACGTTAATTCCCATTCAGAGGCTTTAAGATGGGGAGTAAGATATTTACCAGTTAATGTGGTTAATTAATGAAATAAATATAAGAGCGCAGTTCTTAATAAAGGGCTGTGTTTTTTTGTTGTATAGAAAAAATCTAAGATTTTACCTATATAACAAAAACATTTTAAATTTTTGACTGCTTTTAGGGCAAAGTTAGTTATCCGTAAGGAGTTTTTTAGTTGTAAATAAAACAGAGCAAAATTGTAATATAAATTTAATATAAAGCAGGTATAACGGTAAGAATGGGCTTCCCTAGTTATTTTATAGGGGACAAAAAAAGTCAAATTAATACCTATATTGACTAAGAAAATAAAAAAGAGTAAAGTAAATATAAGATATTATAAATAATACAAGGAGGAAGCATAATGAGGAATACTATCGTAAAAAGAGCAATATTTATTTTAATATTTGCATTAATAATTTTGTTTGTAGGTGAATTGCGTTCTGAAGCATTGACATTTCAAAAACAATGGGGTGACAGTGAAATATCAAGAGATGGAACTGTTCAAGCAATACTTGAAAGTCGCGAAACTGAAGAAGGTGATGTATGGAACATTGCGAAAGATGGAAGTGACTCTTTGATAGCAAAATATAGTGAAAATAACGGAAGAGGAATATTAGAGATTAAAGTCAAAGAGGGGATTGAAGGACCAGTAGAAATGAAAGATTGGAATTTGAATAACCAGGATATGCCTCGTTGGGTTCAAGCTCCATATAGTGAATTGATTAGGCAGATAAATTTTTCAGGGAGTATTTCTAATATTGGAGATTATGCATTTTTTGATTTGAAAAATGTGAAAACAATTGCAATTCCATATGGTGTGGAGCATATTGGATTTGGGAATTTTAATAATTGTGATTCTCTTGAGACACTTCTTCTTCCTCCATCTTTAAGAGTACTTGATAATATGGAAATTTATTATGTTGGAACAGGACTTACTGTGAAAGGGTTTAGAGGTACTCCTGCTGAAAACATTAGAGGTTCTAAAAATGTTCGTATTACTTTTTATGACAAAACTATAACTTGGGATTTAAGTGTTGATAAAAATGAGAGTGTTATAGGGTGTCTTGATTATGTTTCTGGAACTTTAACTATTAGTGGAAATGGAGTTATGGCTGACTTTGGAGATGGTGCAGATAGAGCTCCTTGGATAAATAGGATAAATTGGTATGATTCTAGGAATTTATATACGGATTGGATAAAGAAGGTAGTTATAAAAGATGAAATTAGAAATTTAGGAGATTCCTGTTTTAAGGATTTAGAAAATATTACTTTTGTGATGATACCAGAAAGTGTGACTGATATTGGCTCCAATGTTTTTGCTGGATGTGACAAATTAGTTAGTGTAATTTTTTTGCATATCAGTAAACAAAATGCTATCGCATTTGATCATAATATGTTTGTGGGAATTGATATAACACAAAAGGTTCAAATTCTATGTATTGAAGATTCTTCTGTTGATGAGTTTTTCGAAGGAACAGGTGTTTCATATTCGTATCTGGAGGGGTATGACATTTCTGCAAATGATGGAAATTCATCAGTTATGGGTTATGTTTTACCTATAAGCGAAAATAAATTTATGCTTTATGCTAGAGGAAAGGGGAATATTAAGTCATATAATGGCGATTTGAGCTGGACATTTCCATTCCAAGATGGAGAATATCCTCCTTGGTTAAATAAGCCAGTATATTATAATACCATAGAGAAAATAGTTATTGAGGATGGTGTGACTGGAATCGGAAAGAATTCTTTTCGTTGGTTAACTTGGGTGAAAAGTATAGAAATTGCTGATAGTGTGAAAATGATTCAAGATAAGGCTTTTCTAGATTGTAATTCTTTGGAAAATCTTGTCCTACCAAGCCGAGGCTTGACTAACATAGGTAAAGATATTTTTTATGCCAATAGTAGTCAGTCTGAACAAGGAAAGCAAATTACAATTATAATTAATAATGTGCAGGGAGATGGTAGATGGTACAGCAAAGAAAATGGGGATGATGTATTCATAGATTGGAATAATGTTCGGAGAAAAAGATTCTGATGTGAAAGCTATTTTCAATTATAGAGAAGGTACATTACAAATTACTGGAGAAGGAGCGGTGAAAGGAGGACCTCTACCTTGGAGTGCAAGCCAAGCTAATGTTAAGGTAAACACTGTCGAAATAGGTGATAAAATTACCAAAATAGGAACTCAGGCATTTGCTGGTTTAAATGATGTGACTAGTGTTACTATTGGAAATGCTGTAAATATAATTGCATCTTACGCTTTCCAAGATTGTTCAAAATTAACAAATTTAGAATTAAGAAATGTTACTGAAATTGGTAATTATGCTTTTAGTAATTGTTCTTCTTTGGAGTCTGTTTCTAAAAGTGAATTGGGAGCATGGTCATTGGGAGAAAATGCATTTAGTAACTGTAGTAGGCTTAAAGCAGTTAATTCTAAAGAACTATTTGCAGTTTCTGGAAATACTTTTAAAGACTGTAACGAAGCATTAATTCTTACTTGGTACGAATGGCAACAACCTACAATTCCTTATTATAAAATCTCTTATGGATTTAAAGATAAAACTTTAAAATTATTGTATGAAGATGGCTATATAGG
>CAOJZE010000118.1 GCA_948466095.1 uncultured Clostridium sp. | reverse complement strand
GTGATTGCAAGAGAGCATTATAATCCACTTTGTATTCAAGTAATGGAAACCTGGTGGAAAGAATTTGATACAGAAGCACAGAGAGACCAACTGTCTTTTATGTATGCCATGTGGAAAAATGGACTCTCTTTAATGGACATGTCTTCTTTAGGAAATGATGCGCATAAAAATGAGTTTATTGCATTTAATCATCATTTTTGCGAAAGTAAATTTTTATTTAATGAAAAAAATGAAATATGCTGAGGTAATAAAGTATGGAAAAAGAAGAAGTTTTTCAGGATGAATTTGATAATTATTTTAGTAAATTTAAAAATGTTCCAATTGCTGTTTATGGGACAGGAAAAAATGCAAAACTTCTTTTAAAACATATTAAAGGATATGATTTTTTTTCAGTGGTTTCTTCAGAACCAATAAAAGAAAATATATGTGGAAGACCTGTAGTTATGATTGAAGAAGCCATACAAAAGGCAAAGTTAATTTTAATAGCAGCAATTCCATCGTCTACAAGTATTATATATTCAAGGATAAAAAATAAAGTCCCAAAGGAGATTCCAATATATGATATGCGAGGACAAAAATTAAATGGAGATGAGTATTATCGAAAAAATTCTTATTGGAAAAATAAACTTGATGATTTGTATCAATTAGTAGATTCGCATGATGTGATTTCTTTTGATGTTTTTGATACTTTGATAATGCGCAAAGTGTTGCAAGCATCAGATATTTTTTTGATTGTAGAAAATAAGCTAAAGCAAAAGGGATTAGAGATTCCCTTTGCAAAATGGAGAATGGATACAGAGGAAGAAATAAGCAGAAGTTGCCCGACTATCAACCAAATTTATCAAGCAATACAAGATAAATATAAATTGGATAAAAATAGTATTTGCGAATGTAAAAAGTTAGAAATTAGTACAGAATTAGACTTTATATGTCCTAGAAGAAGTATGGTTAAATTATTATAATATGAATATAAAAAAATAAAAAAGATATATTTAAATTCCGATATGTATTTTCCAAAAGAGATTATAAAAGAGATATTAGATAAATGTGGAATTAATATATCTTATTCATTGCTTGTATCATGTGATTACAATGTATCTAAGATGAATGGGGGCCTTTATAGTTTATTAAATAGAATAGAGAAAAACAAAAAGATATTACATATTGGAGATAACTATAAGATAGATATATTAAATGCTAAGAAAAACAATATGGATGCATTTTGGATTATGAGTGGTTATGATATTTTGACTGCGTCTTCTATAGCTTATCTTGTAGATAGTGCAAAAAATTTAGATGATAGAATTATGGTGGGGAATTTTGTGGCAGAAGTATTTAATGATCCATTTTCATTGAATCTTTATAGAGGAAAAATGCAGCTGAATTCGTTTCATAATTTGTCTTACTGTTTTATCCCAATAACAGCCTTATTTTTAAACTTTATTTTAGAAAAAAGTTCAAATTATGACTTGATATTATTTCCTTCAAGAGATGGGTATTTTTTACATCATTTATACCAATTAGTAAATGCAGATGAGATAATAAAAAATAGAGCGAAAGGAGTTTATATTTATGCTTCACGCTCAGCAGTAAATCGTGCATCTGTATTTAATGAGAATGATATTAAAGTTGTTTGCAATAAATTATTAGAAGAAGATAAATTAAATATTAAATATTATTTAGAAATGCAATTTTTACTGAATGTAGAAGAAGAACTAGATATAACAATTGGACAAGCTATAGAACAGTGGGGAGAATCTGGGTTATGGGAGCGAATATTATTCTATAAAAGTTCCATTCTGGAAATGGCAGATAAAGAAAGAAAAAAATATCTTAACTATTTAGAAATATTAGGAATAAATCAATCAAATCATATAGCCATTGTAGATATTGTTACACAAGGCACATTGATATATGGTTTTTCTAAAATATTAGGAAAGCCTGTTGATTTACTTTCATTAGGCACAACAGCAATGCCTAATCAATATATAGAAAATTTAAAATATGTGAATTCTATTTTTGGAAATATATGGAATAACGTAGGCGGAACAGCATATAGTTTATCTGATTTTTCAGGCTTACAATTATTTTTAGAAGTAATCTACGCTTCGCTTGAAGGACAATTTAGGGGTTTTGATGAGGATGGACAAGTGATGACACTTGAATATGAATATAATAAAGAACTAGTGCAAAATGTTCAATCAGAAATAGAAATGATTATGCGAGAGAATAATTATTTTAAAGAATTAGAAATATCAAAAGAGTTAGCTTTAGCATTTTTGCGCATATTATATAGTCAAAATTCAGATATGAATGAAGATATGAAAAAGAGATTTACGTTTTGTGACCCCTATGATGGAAGCGAAAAGAGATGTAATTTGATGGAGCGAATTGGATAAAGGGAGAGCACATATGGGAAAAGTTAATTTAAAAGATAAAAATATATTGATTACAGGAGCGGCTGGTTTTGTTGGGGCCAATTTGGTTGAACAGATTATTAAAGACTCCAATAATTGTTACATTGTTGGAATAGATAATCTTAATGAATATTATGACCCAAGATTAAAATATTACAGATTAGAAAAAATTGACAAATTGGTAAAACAGAAAAAGCAGAAATGGAAATTTATAAAAGGAGATATTTCTAATAAAGAGTTTATTTGTAAATTATTTGAAGAATATTCATTTTCAATTGTAGTGAATCTGGCAGCTCAAGCAGGAGTACGATATAGCATTCTAAATCCAGATGTGTATATGGAATCGAACATTATGGGATTTTATAATATTTTAGAGGCTTGTAGACATTCCTCTGAAAATGGAGTCGGTATCGAACATTTGGTGTATGCTTCTAGTTCTTCTGTATATGGTGGAAATGAAAAAGTTCCTTTTAATATTAATGACAAAGTAGATACGCCTGTTTCCCTATATGCTGCAACGAAAAAATCTAATGAATTATTAGCATATGCATATTCTAAACTATATAATATTCCATCTACGGGACTTAGATTTTTTACTGTATATGGACCAGCAGGAAGACCAGATATGGCTTATTTTGGTTTTACAGATAAGCTATGTCAAAGAAAGATAATTGAAATTTTTAATTATGGAGATTGCAAAAGGGATTTTACTTATATTGATGATATTGTTATTGGAATTATGAAGGTGATTCAAAATGTGCCAGAGAAAAAGCAAGGCGATGATGGACTTCCGATTCCACCATATAAGATTTATAACATAGGAAAAGGGCACCCAGAAAATTTATTGGATTTTATAGATATTTTACAGCAAGAGTTGATAGCGGCTGGTGTGTTATCTAAAGATTATAATTTTGATAAACATAAAAAATTAGTTGCAATGCAGCCAGGAGATGTTCCTGTTACCTATGCAGATACAACAGAATTAGAACAAGATTTGGGATATAAGCCTAATACAGATTTACGAACAGGATTGCATAATTTCGCAGTTTGGTATAAGGAATATTATGAGGTGTCAGAGATGTAAAATATGATAAATATTGGAGGAAAAAACATGCTATATTGGAATCCTGTGATTAGGCAAATGTTAAATGCACCAGAAGTTGTTATTTATGGAGCTGGAATTATGGGGAAGGCTTTAAAAACATGTATTACAGGTAGTCCATATAATGTTCATATCGTTTGTTTTTTGGTTGAAAATATAAAGGACAATCCGGAAATGGTAGATGATATTCCTGTTATTGCTCTTGAAGATGCAGAACGATATAAAAGTACAATGCTTTTAGTAGCGTTACATGAGAAGCATTTAAAAGGTGCATTGGATAAATTACTACAAGAAGGATTTACGAATGTTGTACCTATATCTTTTGATGGAGATGTATGGAGTGATATACGTGGAAATTGGCTACAGGAGCAGTTCTTATCAGAAGATAAAATATATGTAGATTTTAATTATGTATTGGACAATAAAGCATACATTTATGTTGTTTACAGTGAGTTTGATAGGGAATTAAAAGAAAAAGAAGAATTACAAGAATATGAGGTTCCAATTCAAGTAGGAGCTGCTTTAACTGAAAAAATAATGTGGCCAGTTAGAGATAACCAGGGGGAAAATATATCAGTAAAAAACAGGCAATATTGTGAGTTGACAGCTTTGTATTGGATTTGGAAAAATGTCAAATGGGAATATGTGGGATTATGTCATTATCGTAGAACATTTCAAATCAGTAAAGAACAAATAAGAAAGTTATTACATTCGGATATTGATATAGTAGTTACAGTACCTGTCTTAAATTTTCCTAATGTTAGGAGACAATACTGCCTAGACCATTCGGAAAATGATTGGAATATCATGTTGAAGGCAATAGACACCTTATGTCCAAACTATAAGAATGCTGTTGAAGTAGTACAAAGTGGAAATTTTTATTATGCATATAATATGTTTATAGCTAAAAAAGAAATATTAAATCAGTATTGTGAATGGCTCTTTCCAATCTTACAATTTTGTGAAGATAGGATTGGAAAAAAGGAAGATAGTTATCAAAACCGTTATCCAGGGTTTTTGGCAGAAAGGCTATTTACAATTTTTTTAGAGCATCATAAAGAATATAAGTTAGTAATTGCCAAGAAACATTTTTTTGAAAGTGTTTAATAAAGCCTATTAAAAATATTACGCACCTTGACAACTTCATACTTGTATCAAAATATTAACTCTACCAACTATTCACACTAATTTTCCGCTTCTTATTGACAAACATACGTTCCCATCCTATAATAAATAAGAACATAAGTTCGATAAAACGAAAGGAGGAACGATATGGGAAAAGTTGCGGGAAGTATACATGTCTTAAGCGATATGCAGATTACAGCCAATACCACCGGGTTAGACGCTTACAGCAAGACCATCCTGCGCAATAAGGAAGTGTTAGCAGTGATTCTACAAGAAGTGATTACAGAGTACAAAGGATATACGCGAAAAGAAGTAATGGATTTTATTGAGACAGATTCCATTACCGCTGAAAGTGAAGTCTCTCCAGGTCGAACCAATACGCAAGTGCAAGGAGACAGTGCAGAATTTATTCATCTAAATGAAAAGACCTCCTATTTTGACCTTGCCTTTCGGGCGAAGAATCCCGTTCTTTCTAAAAAGGATGTATTTGTCAGTCTACATATGGATATCGAGCCACAAAAAGACTATCGTCCAGGCTATCCTGTAGAGAAAAGAGGTGTTTATTATCTGGCCAGACGATTATCTTCCCAGTTATCCTTGACAACAGAGACTACAGATTACGGACAGCTAGAAAAGTGCTATAGTATCTGGATTTGTAGAGATAATATTCCAAAGAAAGCTCAATATAGTGTCTCTGTCTATGAGATGACAAATACAAAAAATACCGGTTCCTATAAAGTTAAGGAAGAACACTACAATTTGATGACATTAGTGATTATCAAATTGGGAAATGTAGTGTATAATGGTAAAAAAGAAGAAGAATATTATGAGCTTCTTCGTTTCTTAGATACCATTATGTCTCCACATAAAGAAGACTTTATGGATACTGTAAAAGAGTATATTGACTTTTCTCAGAACAAAGAACTTTGGAAGGAGGTAACGCATGTGACTGGTCTTGGATTGAGTATTTTT
>CAOJZE010000117.1 GCA_948466095.1 uncultured Clostridium sp. | reverse complement strand
AGCGATTTCCACTTATGAGGAAAAAGCAAAAGACGTGAATGTGGTTTGCGCCAAAGCAGCTGATGAATTACTTACGATTAGTGAAATAACGGCATCTTTTGTAATTGGGCAGTTAGATGACAAAGTATGTATTAGTGGACGTTCGATAGGAGATATTAATGTGCAAATAATCCTAGAAAAGCTAGGAGGTGGCGGGCATATTACACTTGCTGGTGCACAAGTAGAAGATATGACAATAGAAGAAACAAAACAAGAGTTAATTAACCGAATTAATGAATATTTTGCAGAAATGGAAAATTAAAATTGTAATCATAAAAAAGACAAGGAGAGTGAGTGAGAATGAAGGTCATTTTAAAGGCAGACATTAAAGGAGTAGGAAAAAAAGATGAGGTTATTAATGCGTCAGATGGATATGCAAGAAATTTTCTATTTCCAAAGAATTTAGCAGTTGAAGCAAATAACGAAAATATGGCAAAATTGAAAGCAAAGCAAAATTCTGCTAAATTTCAAAAAGAACAAGACAAAGAAGAGGCTTTAAAAGTAGCAGATAAACTATCTAAGATTTCGTTAAAGATGAAGGTAAAGGTCGGAGAAAATGGAAAGATTTTTGGGGGCGTATCGGCTAAAGAGATTGCACAAGAGCTTGAGAGAGAATATAAGATAAAAGTCGATAAAAAGAAAATTGAGTTAAAAGAGACGATTAAAGCATTGGGAATACAGATAGTAGAGATTAAGTTATTCGAAGGTGTTGTTGCAAAACTGAAAGTTGATGTAATTTCAGAATAAATTGCCAAAAGGGACAACATTTTTGGCAATTTTCTATCTTCTTAACTTAAAATTTCTAATGATAAAAAAATACATGACGCACCGTTTGGAAGGACTCTAATTAACATAGATAAGCCAGATTAACTTCTCGATAGATGAATTTTATCAAATTCATTTATATGATTAGTCCGACCAGTAAGGAATGTGATTTTTTTATCATTAAAAATTTTATAGTTCATAAAGAGTTATTGCCAAAAATGTTGTCCCTTTGGCAATTTAGGAGGAATAAAATGGAATTAGGAAAAGTACCACCTCATGATTTAGAAGCAGAACAAGCAATTTTAGGAAGTATGTTAACAGATAAAGATGCTGTCATTTCAAGTATAGAAAGATTAAAAGAAAACGATTTTTATCGTGATGATAATCGAGCTATTTATGCAGCCATATTAAATTTATATAATCGAGCTGAGCCAATTGATATTATTACGGTAAAAGCAGAATTAGAATCAATGGGAAAATTTGAGCAAGTTGGAGGACTAGAATATTTGGCGGAGCTTCCAGAAAGAGTTCCTACCACTGCAAATGCTTTAAAATATATTAAAATTGTAGAGGAAAAATCCACACTAAGAAATTTAATTAAAACAGCAAATGAAATTATTGAATTAGGTTATGACCCAACAGAAGATGTAGAAGATATTATGGAAGATGCTGAAAAAAAGATTTTTAATATGATGCAAAATAAAAATCAGAAGGGTTATACACCAATCAAAGACGTATTAGTGGATAGTTTTACACAATTAGAGGAACTTTACAATAGAAAGCAACATATTACAGGTGTTCCAACAGGATTTACAGAATTAGATTATAAAACAGCAGGATTTCATAGTTCTGATTTAATATTAATTGCTGCAAGACCAGCTATGGGAAAATCAGCCTTTGCCTTAAATATTGCAACTAATGCTGCTGTTAAGGCAAAAGTACCAGTTGTTATATTTAGTTTAGAAATGTCAAAAGAGCAAATGGTAAACAGAATCTTATGTAGTGAAGCTATGGTGGATAGTAATAAAGTAAGAACCGGAAAATTAGAAGAGGAAGATTGGACAAAACTTGCTGGTAGCATTGGACCTCTATCAGAAGCAGAAATTTATATCGATGATACACCTGGTATATCAGTCATGGAGATTAGAGCTAAATGTAGAAAATTAAAATTAGAGAAAAATATTGGAATGGTAGTGATTGACTACTTACAATTAGTACAGGGAAGCAACAAAAGAAACGGAAGCCGTGAACAGGAAATATCAGAAATAAGTCGTTCCTTAAAAATATTAGCCAAAGAAATAGGGGTGCCAGTGGTAGCTCTATCACAATTATCAAGAGCAGTAGAGCAAAGACCAGACCATAGACCCATGCTTTCCGATTTGAGAGAATCTGGTGCGATTGAGCAAGACGCAGATATTGTTATGTTTTTATATAGAGATGATTATTATAATCAAGATAGTGAGAAAAAAGATATAGCAGAGGTGATAGTGGCAAAGCATAGAGGTGGCTCAACTGGAACAATAGAATTGTTATGGTTAGGAAGTTATACTAAATTTGTTAATTTAGAGAGAAGATTTGATGACTAATATTTAGGGGAAAATAAAAGATGGAAAATAAGATTTTACAAATGGTTGAAAAATACAATTTAATAGAAGATGGTGACAAGTTAGTATTGGCTGTATCTGGTGGACCAGATTCTATGTGTATGCTAGATATTTTGAAACAACTTAAAATAAAAGGAATAACTTTTCAAATTGTAGTTGCCCATCTAAATCATAGAATAAGAAAAGAAGCAAAAGAAGATGAGCAATATGTAGAAAATTATTGTAAAAGAAATGAAATTGAATTTTATGCAAAAAGTATAGATGTCCAAAAATTGGCTCATACTAATAAAATAGGAACAGAAGAAGCAGGAAGAATAGTAAGATATGAGTTTTTTGATGAAATTTTGAAGAAAACCAAAGCCAATAAAATAGCAATTGCTCATAATAAAAACGATAAAATAGAAACCATTTTGATGCATACCTTAAGAGGAAGTGGAATGGAAGGGCTAAAAGGAATAGAACCCAAAAGAGGAAATATTATACGACCTTTGCTTGCATGTGAACGAACAGAAATAGAACAATATTGCAAAGAAAAACAATTAAATCCTAGAATTGACAAAACCAATTTTGAGAATATTTATCAAAGAAATAAAATACGAAATGTTGTGATTCCGTATATTCAAAAGGAATTGAATCCAAATATTATTCAAACAATAGATAGATTATCAGACATTCTAACTTATGAAGATGAGTATATGGAAAAGCAGACAGAAGCAGTTTATCGAAGATTGGTTTTGGAAGAAGAAAAAGGTAAAATCGTAATCGATTTAAAAAAGTTTAATTTACAAGAAATAGTAATAAAATCAAGACTAATTAGATATATTATAAAAAGGTTATTTTGTAAAACATAAAGTATTGAAAAAATACATATAGATGATATGATAAAATTATGTAATAATAATGTGGGAAATAAATATTTAATGCCAAATAAAAGGACTAAAATTTTGGTAAAAAATCATAAAATTTATTTTGAGGTTCAGTGTTAGAGAATACCAATTACTAAGTTCCGTAAGAATGCATGGAATGCGTATTTTTGTAATAAAAAAGACATATAAAAAACTATTGAAAAAGAAAAAGTTATGTGTTATAAAAGCAATATGGAAATGAAAAAAAACATAAGGAGGAATTATTTTGAAAAACGGAATTAAAACATTAGCTATGTGGCTAATCATAGGAGTTATTTTTATTGTAGTATTATCATCAATTGTGGAGAACAGTGATGCTAAATTAAAATATTCTGAATTAATAGCTGATATTAATAGTGGGAAAGTAGAGGCTATTCAAATTGAATCAGATGGAAAGACAGCAACTGTTGCTTTAAAAGATGATAAAATTAGGAAAGAAGTAAATATACCAGAGATGGAAAGCTTTATGTCTTATACAGAAGATTTCTTGAAAGAAGGAGCATTTACTTTAGAAGAAAAATCAGAATCTATCTTTATTACTGTACTTAGTTTACTTACACCATTTGGACTATTAATTATATTCTTTATTTTCTGGTTCTTTATGATGGGAGGAGCTGGTCAAGGTGGACCAGGAAATAAAACCATGTCATTTGGAAAAAGTAAAGCCAGAATGATGACTCCAGCAGAAAAAAATAAAATTACTTTTGAAGATGTAGCAGGAGTAGACGAAGAGAAAGAAGAATTAGAGGAAATCGTACAATTCTTAAAAAATCCAAAAAAATTCACGGATATGGGAGCAAGAATTCCAAAAGGTGTTTTATTAGTAGGACAGCCAGGTACTGGTAAAACCTTATTAGCCAAAGCAGTAGCAGGAGAAGCAGGTGTGCCATTCTTTATTATTAGTGGTTCAGACTTTGTTGAAATGTTTGTTGGTGTTGGTGCTTCGAGAGTAAGAGATTTATTTGACCAAGCTAAGAAAAATGCACCATGTATTATTTTTATTGATGAAATTGATGCCGTTGGACGTCAAAGAGGTGCAGGATTAGGGGGAGGACATGATGAAAGAGAACAAACCCTAAATCAATTGTTAGTAGAAATGGATGGTTTTGCAGAAAACGAAGGTGTTATTGTACTAGCTGCAACCAATAGACCAGATGTATTAGATAAAGCACTTTTAAGAGCAGGAAGATTTGACAGACAAATTGTGGTAGGATTACCAGATGTAAAAGCGAGAGAGCAAATTCTAGAAGTGCATTCTAGAAAGAAACATTTAGCAGAAGATGTAGATTTAAAAGTCATTGCTAAAAATACATCCGGATTTGCAGGAGCAGACTTAGAAAATGTCTTAAATGAAGCAGCTTTATTAGCAGCCAGAAGAAATATGACAGAAATTGGTATGAAAGAAATTGAAGATGCTATGGTGAAAGTAACGATGGGACCTGAAAAGAAAACAAAAGTAAGAAGCGAAAAAGAAAATAAATTAGTCGCTTATCACGAAGCAGGTCATGCCGTTGTAAGTCATTACTTAGAAACCCAAGACCCAGTTCATCAAATATCAATTGTACCAAGAGGTATGGCAGGTGGTTACACCATGTATCGTCCAACAGAAGATAAATCCTTTATGTCAAAAACAGAAATGGAAGAAAATATCGTATCTCTTCTAGGAGGAAGAGTAGCAGAAGCACTTATCTTAAATGATATTTCAACAGGAGCAAGTAATGACATCGAAAGAGCTACCAAAATTGCAAGAAGCATGGTAACTAAATACGGAATGAGTGAAAGAATTGGTGCTATTATGTTAGGCGGAAATCAAGAAGAAGTATTTTTAGGAAGAGATTTAGCACAAAGTAAAGAATATTCAGAAGAGACAGCTGCTGTTATAGATGAAGAAACAAAGAGAATTGTAGATACAGGTTATAACAGAGCAAAACAAATCTTGACTGATAATATGGATAAATTACATCAAGTAGCTGGTATATTGCTTGAAAAAGAGAAAATTGAAGCAGATGAATTTGAAGCAATTTTTGGATAGGGATTGGAGGGACGTTCCTTAAATTCCCACTTTTGGGGATTAGGGGACACTCCTTTCTCTTTTTAATACCGATTTTTAGTGAAATTTTCTATAATAAAAAGTAAAAAGTCAAAAAGTTTTTTGTTAATTCTAATTTTTAAAAAATTCTTTTTGATTTTTTATTTTTTATGATTAAAACAATAAATTTTATAAAAGCTTTATTTTCAAAGGGAAAGGAGTGTCCCCTAATCCCCAAAAGTGGGAATTTACGTCAAGTGAAAAGTTAAATGCAATTCTGTAAAGTAAATGCAATTTGTATGATTA
>CAOJZE010000116.1 GCA_948466095.1 uncultured Clostridium sp. | reverse complement strand
TTATTATATAAATTAAAAAAAATATAATATAAATAAAATAGTTTATTTTTTCGATTGCCTTTTCCACAATTTTATTTTGATTATAAAAACAAAAAAGACAAGCAATACTAATACTAACTCCTTCTAATAAAGAAATTGATAATATACTATACATAACATTTTGACAAAATGTAAAAATAAATATTTGAAATGCTAAAAAAAATAATATCAATAACGATATTGTTAAAAATAAATATCTTATTTCTTTATTTGCAAATAGTTTCATTTTGTTGTCACCTCAATTTATTACATTCCATTTGTAACCCATTCTCCTAACTGTTAAAAGCATTTTCGGTTCACTTGGATTATCTTCAATTTTTGTACGTAATCTGCGAATGTAAACAGTAAGTGTATTACTATCTACATAACTGCCTTCACTATCCCATAATTGATGTAATATTTGCTCTTTTGGAAGTATTCTATTAGGATTTTTCATAAAAAAACATAATAATTTATATTCTGCTGCTGTCAAATCTAAAAGTATACCATTTTTATAAACTTGACATTGCAATAAAAATACTTTGATATTATTTGAACTAACTTCTATATCTGTACTATTAAAATTGTTTGCTCTGCGTAATAGTGCATTGATTCTAGACATCAGTACAGCTAATTTGAATGGTTTTGTAATGTAGTCATCACCACCTATATCTAACCCCATAATTATGTTAATTTCCTCATCAGAAGCAGTTAAAAATAATATAGGTACTTTTGAAAATTGTCTTACTTTTTTGCATATTTCAAAACCTGAACCATCTGGAAGTGTTACATCTAGTATCAATAAATCATATTCTTTGCTAACACAAATATTTTCTGCTTCTTTTACAGTTTTTGCAACATCTAATTCATAATCTGCTTTTTCTAAAGCAAATGTCAGTCCTGTAATTAAACTCAAATCATCTTCTAATAATAGTATTTTACTCATATCTTTTCTCCTTAATTTATACTTATTTAGAATATATCATAATTTCTTTTTCAAAATAATACAATAAAAAAATAACTTCTTAAATATAATTAATTTGTAAGTTTTTATATGCAAATAATACTTTTTTGTAAAAATTTCATTTTCCAAAATAGAGCTATCATTAAATTTTTGGTTATGTATTTAAATAAGTGAATAGGGAATACTACAGAAATAAAAGTTAAGAGAAGAAGATTTTTAATGTCTGTAGTAAAAGTAAAATGCCCTGTATGTGGAAGTGAAAATGTATCAAAAAATGGTACATCAAAAGTAGGAAAACAACAATATATCTGTAATAATAAACAATGCCATAAATCAAGTTTTATATTGGATTACACTTACAATGCTTGTAAACCTGAAGTAAAAAATAAAATAATACCTATGACTTTAAATGGTAGTGGTATCAGAGATATCTCAAGGGTATTAAAAATAAGTACCACAACTGTAATGAATTGTATAAAAAAAAAGAAAAATATATAAAATATGTAAATATTAATTTGCTAAAGCAGAAAGAAAAAACAAATTCTATCTGTATTGATATTATAAAAGTAGATGAACTATGGAGTTTTGTAAAAAATAAAAAGAATCAAAGATGGTTATGGTATGCTATAAACCATGATACAGGAGAAATAGTAGCCTATACTTTCGGAAAAAGAAAGGATACTGTATTTTTAAAACTGAAGAAACTTTTAGGGGGTAAACCTAAACAATTGAGGGAAATTTTGGTATTGTGATTAAAGCCACAGCAAGTTGTACTATAGCAATCTAATAAAATAACACTTCTATTGACAAGGGAGATATACTAAAGGTAGAGGTGATAGAAATGTTACATAATGAAGCAAGAGAATTATTAGTAAAAGCTTATGAAAAAACAGAAAATGCAAAAGAAGTAGCAGAATGTTTTGGAGTTGATACAAGTACTGTATATCGTTTGTATCGTCAAAAAAAGGCAACTGGTTCCGTAAAACTTAAAACAAATAAACGAGGAAGAAAACTTTCTCTATCATCAGAAGATTTATCCAATATAGACAAAGCAATTCAGAAACAGCCTGATATTACAATAGAGGAAATCATTGAAAAACTTGATTTACATGTTACAAATGAAACGGTTCGCAAAGCAGTTATAAAAATGGGATATGTCTATAAAAAGAAATTTCTTTATACTTCTGAACGAGAACGTCCCCGATGTGAAAGAAAAAAGAAAAAATTGGACTAAAAATCTCCTCAATTATAATGCAGAAAAAATAGCATTTGTGGACGAAAGTGGAGTAAATATTAACATGACAAGAATTTATGGACGTTCTCTTGGTGGTACTCGCTGTGTAGATAAGACACCACTCAATACACCTATAAATACTACAATTTTATATTCGATAAGAATAAATGGAGAAAGTGCATATACCACTTATGAAGGAGGAATAACAGGGGAGAAATTTGTAGAATATTTAAAAAATACACTCATACCAACACTACATGAAGGAGATATTGTAGTAATGGATAATATACGTTCTCATCATGTGAAAGAAGTTTCGAAAATCATAAATTGTTCGCCAAAACATTTGACATTACTGTATCTACCTGCATATAGTCCAGATTTTAATCCAATAGAAATGATGTGGTCAAAGATAAAGTCTGTTTTACGTACAATGAAAATAAGGGATATTTCTATGCTCACAAATGCTATTAAAACTGCTTTTTTAAAAATAACATCATCTAATTGTGTTGGCTGGTTTTCTGCTGTTGGTTTGAGGCGATAATTTGTAGGATTGCTATAATATCATATTTATGATAATCTTCCATTTCTTTTTCCTCTTTTCTTTTTTCTTTAATGATACCACTTTTCTATCCTTATGACGACACTATCTAAATAATACAATATAAAAATAGTTTTATAAGTTAACAAATATTAAACTTATAAAACTATTTTTACTTTAAAAGATATTTATTGATTTTTCAATATAATCTATCTGGATATATTTGCATTTTTATTTTTTCTACTTGTTCATCTAAGCTCTGTAGCTCTTCATTCCATATTTTTAATCTTATTAATAATTGTTTTAATTTTATATAATTTTCATCATTTTTTATAATAGTCGCCATAAAAGCTGAATATTCTGCTTCTTTTATTCCCTTTCTAAGTATATTTTTACATCCACGCATAACTCTATTTTTTTTGGAAATATTATTATTTAAAATTTCTTTATTTTCCTCTGCTAACTCATAAATATCATTTATTTTATCAATTAAAGTTTCTCCCTGTTCAAAGCGTAACTTCACAATATTTTCTGTATCATTTAATCCTAATACATTAATGGTATCATGTACTATCTTATCAACCTTTTCATTTCGACTATAATATCTATAATTCTTTAAATAAAAATAATCCTTTGGTTCTTGCTCAAAAGGATTAATAATTGGTGTTTCATATGTATCATGTTGAGATTTATTTTTATTACAGGTAGAGCAAGAGGGATTTAAATTTTCCCATGTAACAACTTCATCTTTATATTTATTCTTATAATGAAAATGGTCAATATGCATCTCTTTATGTCCATTTCCAATAAAGCATTCACAATACACACATTTACTATTACATTCCAATATAAGCTGGTCTCTTATATACTTTTTATTCCATACATTTTTATTCTTATCTTTTTTAAATTCATCTGTTAACTGCTGTTGTACTTCCTTTGTCAATTCTTTTGGCTTATCTATACGATTAACTTTTATCAAACAAATCAATCCTCCCATTCTGCTACTTGAATGGATAATAGTTTGCATAACGGATTATTAGGATGCAACATCTCTTTTAATAATTCATAATATTTTAAAATAGCATCTCTATTTTCATCATTCATTGCTTTATCAAAATTTTCTAATGTTTCTTGATATAGTTCAGATGTAGTTGTTGGCATTTCCATAATATATTTCAATATTTCTTCTAATGTCCAACCTTGTAAACCATATTTGCCTAAATTAAGTTTTTTTAAAGAAACATTTTCATTTTCATCATAGCCTAAAGCAATAATTTCTTCTTTTTGTAAAGTTTGAAGAATACTAGGACTATGAGTTGTTAAAATAAATTGTGTTTGTGGAAAAATATTTTTTAATGCTCCTAAAAGTTTTGACTGCCAAACAGGATGTAAATGTAAATCGATTTCATCAATTAATATAACTCCTTCAAAATCTTTTACTAAAATTGGGCTTTCTGAATTTCTATATTCTATCTCTTTTATAATACCTAAAATGATATAAATACAACTTTTATAACCTGCAGATAAATATTCAAAATAAATCTCTCCTTTTGAATCTGTCAATATTATATCGAACGAACTAGGAATGACTTTATTAAAGTGAACTTTATTATCTAAAATACTAAACATTTTCTGTGCAAGTTCAACATTTTCGCATTGTTCTTTTGTCAAACTTCCTTCTATATTTAAAAATAAATATCTATTTACAAACCAATTTTTAATATCATTTGCCTTTATTCCCTCTGTAGCTATTTTACTATTTTCATATTCTCCTCGCTGTGGGTCTGAACTAACAGCATTTAACTTGATATAATCAATACTACGATTTATTCCAAAATATAAAAAATCTTTAGAATATTGCCCCCATCCATTATGATGTTCAATTAATTTCGGTTCAAATTTTTTTACTACTTCTTCTTTACTTGTTATTTGCTTATTTCCGTTAACATTTGATTCTAGCTCAATTCTATATTTGCCTATTTTATACAAAGCATTTTTTGCTAGTTTTGATGGTGTCATAGAATTTATAAAAGCATCAGATATAATTTCTAATATTGTTGTTTTTCCAATACCATTTGCACCACAAATAACATTCATGCTATCAATAAAATTGATTTCTAAATGTTGTATTCCTCCTATTCCATCAATGATTAACGATTTAATTTTCATATACATACCTCTTTTTTATAGAAACTTTAGTGAAATCTTACTTAACTAATATATTTAAATTAATACTCATTATAATCTATTTTTATTATATCATTATATATAAAGAAAAGATATATTTTTTATTATTATTCTTTACAAAAATATGATGTAATATAATTAATTATTTTAAATTTTATTATAGTTATTTTGTTTTAAATTGCCAAACTTCTATAGACAAATAAATGATAAAAATTGTATACAAAACAAAATTTGCCATGATTGCAAGCAGGGGAAAGGGATATCCCTTTCCACGCTTGTTGGTGTTCCCCCAAACCCCAAATGCAAATTTTTTTGAAATTTGCAAAACGCCTTCGGCGTGGCTTTTCCTTTTTTGGAATATCATTTTTATTGTACTATATATAAATTTTACTATTGAAAATAAAATCATTTTTGATAAAATTTTTAAGTAAAAAATTCCTTATTAGTAGCTTAAAATAGAAAATTTCTTTGTTCCTTTTTTATGTATTATCAATAAGAATTACTATTAAAAAATAAAACTATTTTCATATAAATTTTGCAAAAAAAATCTTTCTCAATAGCTAAAAAGAAAAATTTTTTCCACTTTTTTTTGCTATTAAGAAAGAAAATTATTGATAAAACAATACTATCCCCTATATATATAATATATATATACATACATTATATATACCCCCTATAATTTATAAAATAATATGAATACCGTTATTTGTTTTCA
>CAOJZE010000115.1 GCA_948466095.1 uncultured Clostridium sp. | reverse complement strand
TTATATTGTCATTAAAGATAAAAGCATGAAAAAAGTAGGAAAACTTGTGTCAAAAGATAATTCTTTGGCTATATTGGCAGGAGTTGTATATTATTTTGCTACCTACTTTTTTATTACTGCTTACAAGTATATTCAAGGCTCTATTGCCTATACAATTGTACAGTTGAATACGATTTTTACCATATTTTTTGGGATTTGCGTGTTTAAAGAATTAGCGTTTAAAAAGAATTGGTTGAGGATTACATTAGGAGTAATTTTGGCTATAGTGGGATTGGTTGTTTTGATGATTGCTCAAAAATAATATGGTAAATTGGAAAGGGAAAATAGATGAAAAAACTTATTATTTTAACAGGTATATCTGGGTAGGAAAAGAATTAAAATTGGTTAATAAGGATAAAGAAAGTTTAGAAGAATGCTTTACAAAAATTGAGAGATGGGTGTTGAAAAATTAATAAAGTAAGGAAATTATTATTTCAATAATTACTAAACCTCATATAAAAGAACATATGTTTGACAATTAAAGATAAATGATATATAATAATAAAAATAAAAAAAGAAGGTGTATATCAAATGACTAATAATATAGGTTTAATGAATGAAAATATAAATCCAATTTTTGAAGAAATTAGAGATTTAATAAACAGTAGTAGAAATAGAATATATAGTACAGTAAATACAGAAATGTTGAATTTATATTGGAATATTGGGAAAATTATAATGGATATTCAAGAAGGCGATGAAAGGGCAAGCTATGGTGAAGCTGTCTTAGAAAGACTTTCAAAAAAACTTATAAATGAATTTGGAAAAGGTTTTTCTTCTAGAAATTTAAGAACAATGAGAAAATTTTATTTAGTATATCCAATTTGGAAGACAGTGTCTGCCAAATTGAGTTGGTCTCATTATCTTGAATTAATAAAAATTGAAGAAGAACCAAAAAGAAATTTTTACTTGAGAGAAGCTATTAACGCAAGATGGAGTGTTAGAGAATTACAAAGACAAAAAAATTCGTTACTATATGAAAGATTATCTCTATCAAAAGATAAAAAAGAAATATTGGAATTAGCACAAAAAGGACAAATATTAAGAGAAGGAAAAGATTTAGTAAAAGACCCATTTGTACTTGAATTTTTAGACATAAAAGAAAATACAAAATATTTAGAATCAGATTTAGAAAAAAATATACTTGAACATTTAAAAGAATTTTTATTAGAATTAGGAAAAGGTTTTATGTTTGTTGGAAGTCAAGTTAGAATTACAATGGAAGAAGACCACTTTTATCCAGATTTAGTATTTTATAATAGATTACTTAAATGTTTTGTCATTATTGATTTAAAGATTGGAAAGATTACTCATCAAGATATAGGACAGATACAAATGTATGTAAATTATTATGATAGAGACATAAAAAGTGATGACGAAAATAAAACAGTTGGAATATTATTAAGCACAGAAAAAAACGAAACAGTAGTAAAATATACATTACCAGAAAATAACAATAGTATATTTGCATCAGAATATAAATTACATTTACCAACAGAAAAAGAATTAATTGAAGCAATTGAAGAAGAAAAGAAAAATTTACAGTTAAATGAGAAAAACATATATTAGGAGAAAAAACGATATGAAAAATGTCATTTTAGTTCATGGATATAATGGAATTCCTAAAATTTATGAATGGTTAAAAAATGAATTGGAAAAATTAAAATATAATGTAATCCTTCCAGAGTTTCCCCCAAGAGAAGGCGTTATATATGAAGAATGGAAAAAGATATTTGAACAATATAGAGCATACATAAATAGTGATAGTATAATAGTAGCACACTCGATAGGAAATGAATTTATCATTAAATATATGAATGAAAACGATTTAAATATAAAATTATATATAAGTCTAGCAGGATTCTCGCAATATTTTGAATGGGAAAATAAAAAAGATTTAAATCGAGCATGCAAAAATTTTCTAGTGTCTAAAAGTGAATTGGAAAATTTTAAAACTAAGTGCAACAAAAAATACTCGATATATAGTGATAATGACCATTTAGTACCTTTTGAAATCTTAGAACAATTCCCTAAAAGTATTGATGCGACTTCAATATTAATTGAAAATATTGGACATATGGGTAAGAAGAGTGGGGTAGAGAAAATTCCCCAAATAATGGAGTTGATAATTATGGATAATTTAAAAAATATTATGATAACAGGAACAATTACATCAGCTAAAGAGGATAGTATGAAAATATATGAAATTTTAGTAGAGGAATTAACACCATATGCTAACAATATATATTCACCAATTGATACCATTAAATTTAAAGGAACAAACGAAGAAATGTATAAAAGAGTAATGAAACTATTACAAAAAACAGATTTAGTCATTGCAGAAATGAGTAATTCCTCAACAGGACAAGGAATGGAATTGCAAGAAGCGGTAAGACTGAATATTCCTATTATTATAGTGGCTAAAAAGGGAAGTAAAATTTCTAGTACTGTTTTAGGTTCAGGAAAGATAAAAGAAACATTTTTTTATGATAATAAAGAAGATATTAAAGACAATTTAAGCCGTATTTTAAATAAAGAATAATGAGGAGAAAAGAATGAAAGGTATTAAAGGAATTATATTAGATGTTGATGGTGTAATTGTTGGAGAGAAGATAGGCTTTAATTCTCCAAATCCCAATATACATGTCATCAACAAATTAAAAGAAATAAGAAAAAAGGGAATACCAATTAGTTTGTGTACCGCTAAGCCACATTTTTCAATTGGTAAAATTATAAAAGAAGCGGAATTAAATAATTATCATATTGCAGATGGCGGAAGTGTTATCATAAATCCAATTGATAATACAATAGTAAAAAAGCATGTAATGGATAAAAAGAAAGTAAAAGATATATTAGAAATGTATATTGCTAAGGATGTTTATACAGAATTTTATACAGTAGATAATTATTTCATACAGGAAAGTCAAAAATGCGACATAACTGCAAAACATGTCCATATATTACAAGAAAATCCAGTTATTCTAGAAGATATTGTAAATGAAAGTATAAAATATGATGTAACTAAAATAATGCCAATAGCTTTAAATAAAGAAGACCAAAATAGAGTTACCAATCTTTTTGAAGGAATGAACACAGGACTAACACTAAGTTGGGGAATTCATCCAGTAGCAAATCCGCTAAAATTTGGAATTATTACAGCAACAGGAATTTCGAAAAAACAAGGAGCAATAGAAATCGCTAATAATATGAATGTTCCATTAGAAAATATTTTAGCAGTTGGAGATAGTACAAGCGATTGGCAATTTATAGAGTTATGCGGATATGGAGTAGCTATGGGAAATGCAAGTGAAAAATTAAAAGAATATGTAAAAACAAAGCAGGAAGGACACTTTTATATTGGTGGAGATGTTGACGAAAATGGAATTATTGAAATATTGAATTATTTTGAAGAAATAATGTTGGTACAATGAAAAGGAAAAGAAGGTAAATTTAAGTGAACAACAAATTCCAAGAAAACGAAATAACAGAATTAAAAAAGTCCACAGGTGAACTAATAGTATCGATTGTTTCTATATTAAATAAGCATAGACACGGAAAACTATATTTTGGCATAAAAGATGATGGTACAGTAGTTGGTCAAGAGATTAGTGGAAAAACATTAAGACACATTCTTTGTGAAATATAATTATAAAGATTATAAAATTCCGAAACATTGTCTCAGAATTTTTGATTAATACGAAAGAAAATATCGATTTACCAGACGTCTGGCAAATTCGACAGATTGAATTAATGCATTTATATTGAAAAGAACAATATAAATGTGTTACAATCATACAAGTAAGTCGAAAGTGAGTTGATATACCATGAATAATAAAAATATATCCGAATCAAAACTCGTTAGTGAAACAAACAATAATTTAATAGATATTGAAAAAATATATGATGACATTAGAAATAGAATTATTGTAGCACGAGGTAAAATGCTAAAACATATTGATACAACTATGGTAGAAGTTTATTGGTATGTTGGAAAAATAACTTATGAATTATCTGAAAGTAGTAATAAGGCAAGTTATGGAAAAAAGATAATAGAAGCATTATCAGCTAAGTTAACCAATGAATTTGGTGGGGGATTTTCACCAGTGAGTATCAGAAGAATGCGAAGATTTTATGAAATGTATCCAATTTGGTCGGCAGTGCCGACCGAATTAAGTTGGTCACATTTTCAAGAACTAATAAGGATAGATAGGAAAGAAGAGAGAGAATTTTATGAAATTGAATCAATTAAATCTAATTGGGGGTATAGAGAATTAAATAGACAAATAAATACAAAATTATATGACAGATATTTAATATCCCCAGATAAAAATAAGATTATGGCAGAATCAACAAAAGGTTTAATTGAAAAACAACCAGAGGAACTATTGAAAAATCCTTATATTTTTGAATTTGCTGGACTAAAGGAAAACAAAAACTATTTAGAAACAGATTTAGAAAAAGCCTTACTATCACATTTAACTGAATTCTTGTTAGAACTAGGAAGAGGATTTTCATACGTAGCTAGTCAACAAAGAATAAAAATTGGCTCTGAATATTATTATCCAGATTTAATATTCTATAATCGTCTTGCAAAATGTTTTGTAATCATAGATTTGAAAATTGGAAAATTGACACATCAAGATATTGGACAAATGCAAATGTATGTGAATTATTATAAAAAAACTCAAATGATAGAGGGAGAAAATGAACCTATAGGAATACTATTATGTGCTGATAAAGATGATGCTGTTGTTGAAATGACCTTAGGTGATGATATAAAAAATGTTTATGCTTCAAAATATCTAACTTATTTGCCAACGAAAGAAGAATTAATTAAAATTATAAAAGATGAGAAAGAATTGATTGAATTAGCAAAAAAATGAAAGGCAGTAATGAAAAATAAAATAGAAATTAATGATTGTTATTTTCATGGATTAGCAGGAGGCATACCATTTTGGGATGAATATTTCTCTTTGTATAAGACATCCAGATGATAGTGAATTTAGAGGTGAATTTCTGGAATTGATCCAGCTTTTTTTCGATGGTTATTGAAAAAGTAGAAGATATATTGAAACAGATAGACATTCTAACAACTGATTTAAATGGAAATATATTAACAAGTAAAAAAGATAAAGAAAATTGGGATATAGAAAAGTAAATGTTTAATAAATTTAGTTTATAATTTTGGTAAAGAGATTATTAAAAATTAATAAAATTTGTGACCTAATTTGTGTAATGGTATTTTATGTAACCAAAAAACAAATTTTGAAAAGGTAATTACACGAATAAAAAAAATTACACGAAAATTTTTGGTTGATATTAATCATAATATAGGTCATAAAGGGAGGAAATATGTTCAAATTGCTGAGGTTGTTGAGGCTCTGCCGATTACAACGTCAGTATGCAAAATGCAAAGCATTTTGTTTCAATAGAAAGGGGTTTTATATATGTTTAAGTTGCATTCCGACTATACTCCAACAGGGGACCAACCTAATGCCATAGAGTACCTTAGCAAAGGAATACAAGAAGGCAAGAAATTCCAGACACTTCTAGGGGTTACGGGTTCACGGAAAAACCTTTACGATGGCAAATATCATTGAAAAAGTCCAAAAGCCAACCTTAGTTTTAGCACATAATA
>CAOJZE010000114.1 GCA_948466095.1 uncultured Clostridium sp. | reverse complement strand
TTTATAGAGATAATTTTATGCATTTAGGGTATCATAATCAAAAACTATTGACAGTAGTGTTTTGGGGACAGACCCCATCATACCGCTTTTGGCTACTTTGGGGACAGGTCTCACTTTATCCTTTTGTCTCAATTTTCGTCTACGTTATCAATCATATCTTTACATTCCTTCCAACTACTTACCTTTAGGCAATCATATTCTAGCTCTAATTTTTGTGCTATTTCTTTTGTTTTATCCGTTGATTTTAGGTCTGCTACAATAATATTTTTTAAATATTCTTCTTTGCCATATAGTATCTTAAATAAACTTGAACGTAAAAAACCTTCAATTTTCTCCTCTTGGTTTTTGACTGCTATAATCAAATAAATTCCGTCTGATTGGAATTTTGTGTATGTAAATATGTCTACTATACTTTTTATAATTTCAAAAAAACCATAAATGGCAAGTGTCCAAAAAATGGTATTTAATATAAATTCCATCATTTTCTTAGCCTCCTATGGTTTTATTATATGTTTTATTAAAAAAAAAGCCACCATATTGGTGGATTTTCTTTTTTTAATAATTATACAAGTTGTAAAATAGCAACTTCTGCTCCGTCACCTCTTCTAGGTCCTGCTTTGATAATACGTGTATATCCTCCCACATTTTTACCAGCATATTTTGGAGCAATTTCATTGAATAATTTTGATGGTAAATCAATATTATTTCCTTTGCTGTCTTTTACTTTGTTTAATTTTCTCATCATTTTTCTTCTAGCATTCAATCTAGTTGGCATATCTTTTTGTCTTTGTTCTGTTGTTTCTTCTTTTACTACTTTTAAATATTCTTTTCCATTTTTGCTTTTTACTAATTCTGTTTCTTTATTACCTTTTTCATCTAATTTAGCTTTTACAACTTTAACATCTACCATTTCAAAATTATCTTTTTCTTTGATAGCAAGTGATATAATACTGTCAGCAATGGACTTTACTTCTTTTGCTCTAGCTAATGTTGTTTCAACTTTTCCATACATGATTAAATCTGTTGTTAAGTTTTTTAACATTGCCATTCTGATGTCTGTTGTTCTACCTAATTTTCTATTTGTAGCCAATTTTTTCACCTTCCTTTTTACTATTCATCCTCTGAGGCAAAATCCAATCCTAATGAATGTAATTTTGCTGTTACCTCATCAAATGATTTTTTACCTAAATTTCTTACCTTCATCATATCCGTTTCAGACTTATTGGTTAAATCTTCAACGGTAGCAATTCCTGCTCTTTTTAAACAGTTAAAGGATCGAACAGATAATTCTAATTCTTCAATTGACATTTCTAATACTTTTTCTTTTTTCGATTCTTCTTTTTCAATCATAACTTGTGTATTTTTAGTTGCTTCTGATAAATCAATAAATAATTCTAGATGTCCTGTCATTACTTTAGCTGCTAAGCTTAGAGCTTCATGTGCTTTTAAGCTTCCATCTGTCCATACTTCAATCACTAATTTATCATAATCCACCATTTGTCCAACTCTAGTATTTTCTACTTGATAGTTAACCTTTTTAACTGGTGTATAAATAGAATCAATTGGAAGTACAGATATATCTTGATTTGCTTTTTTATTTTTGTCAGCAGAATTATATCCTCGACCTTTATCTGCTGTCATTTCTAATTTTAAGCTTCCACCTTCAGAAATAGTAGCAATATGTAACTCTGGATTTAAAATTTCAACCGTTCCATCTGTAATGATGTCTGCAGCTGTAACTTCTCCTTCACCTTTCACATCAATTCTCAAAACCTTATCTTCATTTTCATCAAATCTTAATCTAACGTTTTTTAAATTGATAATAATTTCTGGTACATCTTCTACTATATTGGGAATGGTAGAAAATTCATGTAATACTCCATCTATCTTCACACTTGTTATAGCACATCCTGGAAGTGATGAAAGTAAAATTCTTCTTAAAGAATTTCCTATTGTTACTCCATAACCTCTTTCTAATGGTTCACATACAAATTTTGCATAGTTATTTGTGTCATCCACCTCTAGACATTCAATATTTGGCTTTTCAAATTCTATCATTTTTACCTCCTAATATTTAAAAAAATTATTATTTTGAGTAAAGCTCTACTATTAAATGTTCTTCAATTGGAATATCAACATCTTCTCTAGCTGCTAATCGAATGACTTTACCACTTAATTTCTCATTATCTTTCTCTAGCCATTCTGGAACTGGTCTTTTACTTGATTCTTCTACATTTATTTTGATAGTAGCATTATCTTTTTTACTTTCTCTTACGGTAATAACATCTCCTGCCTTTACTAGATAAGATGGAATATCCACTCTTTTACCATTTACTTCAAATTGTGCATGATTTACAAATTGTCTTGCTTGTGCTCTAGATGTTCCAAATCCTAATCTATAAACTACATTATCTAATCTACTTTCTAATATTTGTAATAAATTTTCACCTGTTACACCTTTTTTATTTGAAGCCATTTCAAAATATTTTCTGAATTGTTTTTCTCCAACTCCATAATATGCTTTTGTTTTTTGTTTTTCTCTTAATTGTGTACCGTATTCAGAAAGTTTTGCTCTTTTTTGTCCATGTTGACCTGGTGCATAATTTCTTCTAGAAATACTACATTTATCAGTATAGCATCTTTCACCTTTTAAGAACAATTTTTGTCCTTCTCTACGACATCTACGACATTGTTCGTCTTTATATCTTGCCATTTTCTTACTCCTTTCTTCTAATGACAAGGGAATACACGACAGTGTTAACCCTTAATTAATTTTTCTATTCATTTTATACTCTTCTTCTTTTTGGTGGTCTACAACCATTGTGTGGTATTGGTGTCACGTCTTTAATGCTACTTAATTCAAGACCTGCTGTTTGAAGAGCACGAATTGCTGCTTCTCTACCTGAACCAGGTCCTTTTACAAATACTTCTACTGATTTTAATCCATGTTCCATTGCAGCTTTAGCAGCTGTTTCAGCAACTTGACCTGCTGCATACGGTGTGCTTTTTCTAGAACCTTTAAATCCTAATTCTCCAGCACTTCCCCATGCGATCGCATTTCCTTGTGTATCTGTAATCGTAACGATTGTATTGTTAAAACTAGAATGAATATGTGCAGCTCCTTTTTCAATGTTTTTTCTATTTCTTCTAGCTACTTTTTTCGTTGTTACATTTTTAGCCATTTTGCTTTTTCCTCCTTATTCAAAAATTTGATTCTGAATTTCTATCTTTATTTTAGAATATTTTTCACTGATTCTATAAAATTGATTAGAATTACTGTTACTTGTATACTACAAAATTAGTATCCCATCAATTACTATAAAATTAATTAAAAGTAGTAAGATGTGCAATTTTCATATTCATTTCAAGCCGAAGGTGTACGTTGGTACATCGAGGTTTGGAATTAATATTAAAATTGTGCAGTTTGCTGCTTTTAATTGATTTTCAATTATTTTTTGCTCTTGCTAACCAATTTCCTAGGACCCTTTCTAGTTCTAGCATTCGTTTTAGTTCTTTGACCTCTAACGGGAAGACCTCTTCTATGTCTTAGTCCTCTATAGCATCCTATTTCAGTAAGTCTTTTGATATTAAGAGCAACCTCTCTTCTCAAGTCTCCCTCTACTGTATATGATTCGTCAATTACTTTTCTAATATCATTTACTTGTTCATCTGTCAAATCTTTAATTCTAGTATCTGGATTAATACCAGCTTTTTCAAGAATTTTTCTAGAACTTGATACTCCTATACCATAAATATAGGTAAGTCCTATTTCCACTCTCTTTTCCTTTGGTAAATCTACTCCTGCTATACGAGCCATATTTTTTTGCACCTCCAAATATAATTTTTTGTATATTTTGTTTGTCCTAAAATCATTAAAGGTGAAATGCTACTGGTGTTTACCCCAGTCTCTTTAAAGTTTTAAGACATATATATAAACACAAATTTGATATGTAACCCCCATTTTACAAGGGCTCACAGCCGCTACCTAATTTGTGTTATGAACGAATATAAGGATTAACCTTGTCTTTGTTTGTGTTTAGGGTTTTCACAAATAACTCTAATCACACCTTTTCTTTTTATAATTTTGCATTTATCGCATATTTTCTTTACAGATGGTCTTACTTTCATCTTTGCACCTCTCTTTCTAATGCACTATATATTTTTAACTTTTTACTTTGCTCTCCAAGTAATTCTTCCTCTTGTCAAATCATATGGTGATAACTCTACTTTTACCTTATCTCCTGGTAAAATTTTAATATAATTCATTCTCAATTTTCCAGAAATATGGGCTAATATTTGATGTCCATTTTCAAGTTCCACTTTGAAATTAGTATTTGGTAAAGATTCTACGACCTTTCCCTCTACTTCAATCACATCTTCTTTTGCCAATTTTTTTCCCTCCTTAAAGAGCTTTTCCTTGATTTTCATGCAAAATATCGCTATTCTGCATAATAACTATTAGATTATATACTATTTTTAAAGTATTGTCAATATTTCTGGCTCTTTTTCTGTAATTAAAATTGTATTTTCATAATGAGCTGCTAAACTGCCATCTTCTGTCATAATGGTCCAACCATCATCTAATTCCAAAATATTAGGTTTTCCCGCTATTACCATAGGTTCTATTGCCAATGTCATACCTGCTTCTAATCGAATTCCCCTTCCTGCTTTTCCATAATTCGGAATGCCTGGGTCTTCATGCATTTCTTTTCCAATGCCATGTCCTTGAAACTCCCTTATAACAGAATATCCTTGTGAACGTACATATTCTCCGATTGCATGACATACATCGCCAATTCGATTTCCTACTTTAGCATATTGAATCCCTTCAAAAAATGCTTGTTTTGTTACTTGCACTAATCTTTCTGCCTCTTTTGATGCTTTCCCAACAAGAAAGGTTCTAGCGGCATCGCCATGATAGCCATTTTTTAAAGCAACTGTATCAATGCTTACCACATCTCCCTCTTTTATGATTCTATCTTTAGAAGGAATTCCATGAATTATTTCATCATTAATAGAAACACAAAGAGAGGCTGGAAAAGGTGGTACTCCTTTGATGCCAATATCATATCCCTTTTCTGCTGGAATTGCTCCCAAACTTCTCATCTTTCGTTCTGCTATTTGGTCTAATTCCCATGTTGACATTCCTGGTTTTATGTTTTGTTCTAATTCTTGATAGACAATAGCGACCACTCTGCATACTTCTCGCATGAATTCAATTTCTTTTTTTGACTTAATGGTTACCATTTCAAATCGTCTCCTCTAATTTTTTACTTATTATTTTTTTATGTCTTTTACAATATCTTCTGCTACATCTTTTCCCATTCTATTAATCGATGTACTTACTGTCTCTGTTCTTAAAACTCCTTTATTTTCGTAATATTCTACCAATGGGCTAGTTTGCTCTTCATAAATTTGTAATCTCTTATGAATCGCCTCTGAATTGCAATCATCCTCCCTTTGTTTCAAAGAAGAACCACACTTATCGCAAATTCCTTCTACTTTTGGTGGATTTAATTTGATATTGTAAGTTGCTTTACAGTCTTGATTTGTGCATACCCTTCTTGTTAACATTCTATCAATTAATTCTTCTTTTGGTGTTTGTAAATTAACGACTAAATCTACTTTCTTTCCAAACTCTTGTAAAATCTCATCTAATTTTTCAGCTTGTTGTATAGTTCTTGGAAAACCATCTAAAATAGCACCTTGTTGTGCATCCTCTTCTTTTAAACGATTGATTACCATAGGAACTGTTATCTCATCTGGTACCAATTCTCCTTTTGCCATATATTCATTTGCTTT
>CAOJZE010000113.1 GCA_948466095.1 uncultured Clostridium sp. | reverse complement strand
ACTATACCATAAAGTTGCTATTATAACAGGGGGAGATTCTGGAATTGGAAGAGCTGTTGCCGTAGGATTTGCAAAAGAAGGAGCTAGTGTCGTAATTGCCTATTATGATGAACACAAAGATGCAGAAGAAACCAAAGATTTTATTGAAAGAATGGGTGGAAGATGTGTATTATTGGCAGGTGATATAAAAGATGTTAGTTTTTGTGATAAAATTGTAGAAGAAACCATGAATCAATTTGGAAAAATTGATATTTTAGTGAATAATGCAGGAGTTCAATATCAACAAAAGAGTTTGCTAGATATAACAGACGAACAATTTGATGTAACAATGAGAACCAATATATATTCTATGTTTTATCTAACAAAAAGAACATTAAAAAACATGTGTCCAGGAGCAAGTATTATTAATGTTACATCCATAACTACATTTAAAGGAGAACCAGAATTAATTGATTATGTAACAAGTAAAGGTGCTATAGTTGGATTTACAAGGTCGCTTGCAACCAACCTAGCAGATAAAAATATAAGAGTAAATGCTGTATCACCAGGTGTATTTTGGACTCCATTACAACCAGCTTGTTGGGAAGCGAAAAAAATACCGACACTAGGTTCAGATGCACCAATGGGAAGAGCTGGTCACCCTTATGAGATAGCACCATTATTCATTTATTTGGCAAGTGATGATTCATCTTATGTGACAGGTCAAGTGATGCATATTAATGGCGGTGAATATAAAGGATAAATCTATTTTTATGGTAACGATATAAAAAATATAGAAACTTTCTAATTGAAATGTATTATCTCTGGATAGCTACTTTTTATGAAAAAATATTTGAGAAACACTTGACAATTGATACCAAAGTTGTATAATAACATAAAATTAAACAAAATATCATTTAATTCTATCAAGAGTTATTTCATAAAAGTCTTTTAAGTTGTTAATATCTAATATTCTTATTTTCTTATGGTATCACCCCAATAATGGTTATAAAAATTAAATTAAGAGGTTAATAAAAATGAAAAATAAGTTAAAGCAATTTGAAATAGCAATAGTTGTTATCATACTATCATTAATAATGGGATATACAACATTCCACAATAAAACAGAGGTATCGGAAAATGTATCAAGTGAAATGACACAAACCAATATCATAAAGGATACCAATGTTAATATAGATAATATTCCATTATATTCAGGGGAAATGGTAATAAGTATTAATCATGATGTGCCATATTTTGAAGATAACGATATTAGTACAGAAGATTTTGAATATTATTCAAACCTTGATGAATTAAATAGAGCAGGTGTTGCATTTGCTAATATTTGTAAATATACAATGCCACCCAAAGACACAAAAAGGGGAAGACTTTCTTATAAACCTACTGGCTGGGTTCAATTTTTATATGGTGAAAATAATAGTAAACACTTATATGAAAGATGTCATTTAATTGCTTGGCAATTAGGAAATGAAAATAATAATAAAAGAAATTTGATTACGGGAACAGCTCAAATGAATTCTGCTATGATAGAATATGAAAATCAAGTTGCAAATTGGATTAAACTTAAAAATAAAGAACAAAAAGACTATCATGTTTTATATAGAGTAACACCTAAGTATAGGGGGGAAAATAAATTAGCAACAGGTGTTGAACTAGAAGCAAAATCAGTAGAAGAAGAAGGCGTTTCTTTTCATAAATTTATCTATAATGTACAAGATAATTTTGAAATTGATTATCACACAGGAAAAGCAAAATTAATAGAAACATAAATAATCATAAGGAGGAAAAATTTGGAATTAAACTTAAATAAGATAGTAGAAAGCATAAAACAAAATGATGCAATAGAAAATTTTATAAAAGAACTAGGTAATACATTATTAAATTATAATAAAAATGATAGGAAAGTAAATGGTGAAGATATGAACAATATTGAATTAACAGCTGATGAAGAATTAGAATTTAATAGAAAAGAATTTGAGTTCTTGCAAGATTATTTTAAAAAGGAATTGTCAGATTTAAGCAAGGGAGAAATCTATATGGTAACCAATCAATATGAAAATGATAATGAATATCATAGATATAAGGTAACACAATACAAGGATAATTTGGAATGTAAATACATCGCTTTTGAAAAAGACCTGCCAGTAAATGTACAGTTAGGAGATATTGTTAGAAAAATAAATGGAAAGTATATTTATGATGGGCAAGCAACTCGGGATTGTAAATGATTCTATCAATAAAATTAAACAAGATATAATAAATAGTAGAGTTTATAATGGTATATAGTATATTTTAGTGTTTAATCAAAATATCCTAGAATATACTTAAAAAACATGATGAGATATGATATATTATAAGTATGATAAATAAAGGAAAATTTTAGAAATAGCATTGAAGAAAATATATAGGAGCAGTAATTATAATACTGCTCCTAAAACTAATATGCCTAAATTATCTTGATAAATTTCATTAAACTGCGAAATTGGTAAAGGATTTTCGCCAATTCCTGCTTCAATGGTATAGCCAGGTCTATTATAGTTCTGAATAAACCAATCCTTGTAACCAGCGAAACTAGAATTGTAAGGAGTTTTAGATAAAGCGTAACCACTTGAATCAGCAAATTGTTCTCCAATGGCAAGACTATTTGGTGGATTAAAATCTTGAAATTGCCAGTAAATTTCTTGCCCTTGTGTATGATAAGCAATTACTAGTCTAAAATCGTGTGATAGGGTAAAGTTGTAGATGGCTAATGCCTCTGGTTCTGTTAAAGGTCCATAACCAACAAAGTCACGAGGGCTAGGGCGAGTGAATCCTTGGGCATATTTAATTTCTTTTGCATTTTCCCATCCGTGCAGGAAATTGTAAGTTTAAATCTACTCCATTTAAATTTGCTTTCCATCCATTGGGAAAAGGAATGCTAGAAAATTGGTTAGCAATATGTAATGCTTTTTGATAACTAGGGGAGCTAACAACTAGATTTCCCGTTACTAAGTCAACGCCAGTCGGATTAATTTTCATAGGAGTAGAAATTAGTAATCATCGGTGATAAAAATTAAAGATACATTTTAAAGTGGATACATTTAAAGTATCCACTTTAGGCTTTTTTGAGTTATGTTGGAGTGGATATTTTGACAGTATGTAATGTATTGAAATTTAAGCAAAAATTCAAATTTTGTTGTTTGAGGTTTAAAGGGTATTAAACAGGTAAAGGCAAAAAAGTAAAAAGTAGGGTGTATATTGTAAAAAGTGATATAAAGAAAAAGTGGATATATTGATGAGATAGAAATATTGTTATATTTTTGAAAAATGTGTCTAGTAAAATGATAATGCTTATGATATACTGTCGATATATGATTTAGTTACAAAGGAGAAAATGATGAAAGCAGAAATTGCAATGAAATACAATAGAAGAATATTTCCATACTATAAAGGTATGGGGTGGGATCCATTGTTTTATAGTGCTATTATATTTTTATTTTTAACAGAAGTAAAAAGGATTGAACTTACAAAAGTAATATATGCAGAAGCTATATATTCGTTATTTTTGTTATTACTCCAAATACCATCTGCAATTGTAGTTGAAAAAATCGGTAGTAGAAAAGCATTAATATTGGGAACGACTTTTGCAACAATTCAAATAGGAATTATGATGTTTGTTAATAATTTCTGGTATTTAGTTATTGCCTATTTTGTGTCAGCATTTGGAAATGCACTAAAAGATATAGCTAGAAATACATTGCTCTATGATTCTACAAAAATGTGTAAAGGTAAAAATTCATTTGGAAATATAAATGCAAAAGGTTCTTCTTTAAGTAATGCATTAAGTGCTATTACATCAGTACTTGCTGGATATTTATTTGTTATTAATCCATATATTCCAATTGTTTTGTCTACTTTTATATCACTATTAGCAATCATAATAGCTTATAGATTTGAAGAAGTAGAAATAGAAACAAAAGAAAAAACAACAGTATCACAATCTATAAAAGATATTAAGCAAGGTTTTACATTTATTTTAAAATCGAATCGATTAAAAGCATTATTTCTTTTTACATCAATATTTGTAGGAGTATTAATGATGATTTCTAATTACGAAAAGAGTTTATTAACAGATTTAAAAGTAGCACCACAATATTTTGGTATTATTTTTGCAATATTAACATTAGTACAATCTTTTTCAATAAACTATCAAGATAAAATTCATAATACTTTTAAAAATAGAACATTGGCATTTATATCCATACCAATATTTATTTCTTTTATTATAGTAGGAGTAGTTACTAAATTAAACTTTAATTTTGCTTTTACTCTTATCATAGTTATGATTGCATTTTTTATACACCATGTTTTTAGAGGTCCTTATTGGGTATTAGAAGATAGATATGTAACTAATTTTACAAATTCTAATATCAGAGCAAAGATCTTATCTGTAAGTAATTTGATAAAAAATGTTGGGGAAATGTTAATAAGTTTTTTAAGTGGGTTATTGTTAGAATTTTATACTACAGGTACAGCTTATCTAATAGTAGGAATTGTCGGATTGATTATTATATTATTGGTATTAAGATATATGAAAACAAGAATTGGATTAAATCCAGAAGAATATAACGAAAAAGATATAAATTTTAATAAGCTAGATGTTTAGTAGTGTTGGGGAATTAATAAAGACATTAAATGAAATGAATATTGCATGGATACTTTTGAAAGCAAAAAGTAAAATAAAGGTAGATTATTACAAAGGCACTAATTTTAAAATTTTTGATTTTCTGTCTTTAGCAAAAATAAGGTAAAGATATTGACATTATATAAATTGACTTTTATAATAATTCCTATTTACAACTATGTAAAAAATATGATAAACAGAAATTGAACTAAATATAAGAAAGAGAAACAAAAATTTGCTAGAATATTCAAAAATGATTTGACATATACTAAAAATAGTAGTATACTATATTTAACTTAAGTTAAAAAATGTCATGGATGGATCGAACTAGGTGTGTGACAGCACTTGGTTCTTTTTTTGATTAAAAATATAATTAATAATAAAATATAAATTTTATAAAAAAGAAAACATAGCTAAATTGTGACAGTGCTATGTTTTCTTAATCGGCTAATTAAGCCTCATTTTGTCTTTGGACATTTGATTTGTTGTTATTCTGAATTTTCTCAAGTGCTTGAGTTAATTCTTTTTCTTTTTGTATTAAATTTTCAATCAAATGCCACATTAAGTCAGCGTTTGTCATGTCTGGACCTCCTTTCCGTAAGATTTCCTTTCGAGAAAGGATACCATTATTATATAACGATTAGTACTATTTGTCTATAAAGAACAACAAAAAAAGCAAAAAAAAGTTTGGTAATTTTAAGCATGAATTTATCATATTATTTATTAGCAAACCAACTGAAAGGAATGAGCAATTTGAATAATCAAGAAAGCAATTTACAAATTTATTGCACATTCAAAAAAGAGAATATAGATTTTCAAACAATATTACAAAAAGCATTTATAGAATTTATACAAGAAAAAGAAAAATAATTTTGTTTGAAATCGTTAAATATAAATGTGCTTGATATAATATTTTTTAGCAGATGATTGCTAAAGAATAGGAGGCGAAAATGATCTTTAGCAATAATAATAATCAAACTTTTAAAGTAGCAATCTATATAAGACTTTCTCGAGATGATGGAGATAGAGGAGAAAGCGAAAGTATTGGAAATCAAAGAGATATAATAATGAGATACATCAAAGAAAATAACTTGCAATTTATAGATGAATATGTAGATGATGGAATATCTGGGACGACATTTGAAAGAGTTGGTTTCCAAAGAATGATAGC
>CAOJZE010000112.1 GCA_948466095.1 uncultured Clostridium sp. | reverse complement strand
CAGAAATGCTATATGCTTTGGTCTATACAAGGACACTAGAAATAAGACAAGGATTAATTTATGGTCCTTTCATACAAATATATGGTGCTGGTGCAGTGGCTTATTATATTCTAATTTCTAATATACAAGAGCCTAAAAAGGCTTTCTTTTCAGGAATTTTTATGGGTGGAACTTTAGAATATTTATGCTCGTTTTTTCAAGAAATATTTTTTGGTACCATTTCTTGGGATTATTCAGATTTGTTTATGAATTTGAATGGCAGAACTAGTTTATTATATTGTGTATATTGGGGAATGATAGCTATTATTTACTTAAAAATTGCCTATCCTGCTATTCAAAAAGCAGAACCAATCCTTTATAAAAAAAGTATTCGAGTCATTACCGTGTTTTTTGTGTTGTTTATGGCTTTTGATATTACAATATCTTGCATGGCGGGTAATCGACAACAAGAAAGACGCCAAAATATACCTGCTAATAGTGCTGTGGATAAGTTTTTGGATAGGCATTATCCAGATGAACTATTAGATAGGGTTTATAATAATAAAAAGGATGTATAAAATACAGTTTTGTAAGAGAGGTATCCAAAATGACAAATTTAGAGTTATATAAAATATTTGTGATAGTAGCAAAAGAAGAAAATTTAACTAAGGCAAGTGAAAAACTTTATATATCCCAACCAGCTGTTACTAAGCATATAAAAAATTTAGAAGAGGCCTTAAATACCAAATTATTTATAAGGTCAAATCATGGCATTCGACTAACAGAAGAAGGAAAAAAAATATATGATGAAATAAAAAATCCTATTAATGAGATACTTGAATTAGATAGAAAATATGTAAATAAATCTAGAGATATTAATTTAGGAACACATTCTACTATATTAACTAAGATATTAGGAAATTATATTAAGAATTATTATAAAGAAAATATAGATAGTACGATAAATACTTTTAATTTAGAAAATCAAGAAATGATGAAAAAATTAGAAAATAAAGAAATAGACATTATATTTTCTAAAAATTTAAAATTTAAGTATGACGATAAAAAGATAAAATATGTCCCATTAGGATATTGGCATGATATTCTAATTGCAAATCATAATTCTAAATGGAGGAATAAGACAATAACAATAGAAGACTTAAAAGATGAGAATTTTTATATGCCCAGAAAAAGCTCCGAAACACCCAGAAATTTTTTTAATTCAACCCAAAGCAATTACCAAGATTTTAAAAAAATAAGGCATATTACTTACCGAGCTATTGTAGATATCTTGAAGGATATCGAAGGAATCGGAATAATAACAAAGGAATTTTTAGAAAAAGAATTAGAAAAGAATCAAATGATTTTACTAAAAACAGATTTTAAAATAGAACCTATTGAATATGGTATTTATTTCAATATAAAAAATAAATCCGAACAATTAAATAAATTTATACATTTATTAAAAAAAGATATAACCGAGAGTAATAACTAAATTAAAAATATATATTTTACAACTCCATGCTCAGCTTTCATAATTAATATAGAAACTAATTATGAAAGGGTGAATTACATGAAAGATAAGTTGGGAGTTATACATGGAAGATTTCAATTATTGCATAATGACCATATGAAATATTTATTAGCTGGAAAAGAAAGATGTGAGCATTTAGTAATAGGAATATGTAATCCAGAAATAGATTTAACGAAATACACACAAGCAAATCCACATCGTTCCAAACAGAGTTCCAATCCACTTACTTATTTTGAAAGAATGGAATGTATTAAATATTCTTTATTAGAAGCAGGTGTTAAGCAAGAGGAATTTGATATTGTGCCATTTCCCATCAATTTTCCAGAGAAAATTTTTAACTATGCACCTCAAAATGCCAAATATTATATGACTATTTATGATGAATGGGGAGAAGAAAAACTTAAATCTCTAAAAGAAAACTTAAAATTAGATGTAGAAATTCTTTGGAGAGTAACATTAAATGAAAAAGGAATCAGTGCTTCAGATGTTAGAAAATATATACAAGAAGGCAAAGAATGGAAACAATATGTTCCTCATTTCGTATATCAATACATCACTAAAAACAATTTAGATACTCGTATCAAGAACTTATTGGACAGTGAGGCAGAATAATATGAAAATATATATGATTGTTCTAGATGGTGCTGCTGATAGAAAAATAAAAATTTTAGGGAATAAAACACCGTTAGAGAAAGCCAAGACTACAGCATTAAATCAATTAGCCCAAAATGGTCAAGAAGCGATGATTGATGTAATTGGTAATGAAATTACACCTGAATCAGATTCTGGTTCAATGGCATTATTATCTTATGATCCTCAAATATATTATCCAGGAAGAGGAACATTAGAAGGATTAGGAACTGGTTTTATTCCAATAGGGTATCATTATGTGGCTTTTAGAATTAATTTTGCTTCTTATGAGAAAAATAGAGGTAAATTAGATAGAAGAACAGCTAGAGGACTATCAGATTATGAGTTACAAGAACTAGCTAAAGAAATTAATGAAGGAGTAGATTTATCTAAATATCAAATAAACTTTAAATTATTAGCATTTGGACATCATAGAGGAATACTATGCTTTTACAGTAAAGAGAAACAATTATCAGGAAATATCTCTAATACAGATCCAGGCTTTAAAAAAGACGGTGTTTGGGGCTACCCTGTTTCTAATTATGAACAAAAACCACAAAAGTGTTATCCCTTAGATGATACCGAAATTGCCAAATTCACAGCAAATTTAGTAAATGAATTTGAAAAACAAACTAGTAAAATTTTAATAAAATCGGAAATAAACCATAAAAGAATTCGTAACGGAAAACTACCAGCCAATTATATCTTAATTCGTGATGGTGGCTCACAGCCAAAACAAATGCCTAAATTCAAAGAAAAATTTGGTCTAACTCTTTCTATGTATGGACAATTGCCTGCTGAAAAGGCTATAGCAAACTTAATTGGTGCACAATTTACTTTTTCAAAATCATTAGATTTACAATTAGATAAACAATTTTTAGAAAACAGTGCTAAAAGGTTAATCCAAGACAAGGCTGATGTTGTTTTTATTCATATAAAAGGGCCTGATGAACCTGGTCACGATAATGAACCTTTTCATAAAGTAGAAGTCATTGAATTAATTGACCAGTATTTTTTCACTAATTTATTGAAAGAAATTCAAAAAGATGATATTATAATTGTAACTTGTGATCATGCCACTCCTTGTGAATTAAAATTACATTCTACTGATAAAGTTCCTGTTTTAATTAGTGGATATAATTTTGAAAAAGATGGGAGTATCAGATTTGATGAAGACACAGCCCAAAAGGGAAACTGTAAAATACAAAAAGGTATTGATATATTTCCTTACCTAATAAAAAAATTGAAGGAAAATGGTAATGGTAAAAATAGAAAAAGTTAAATTTAGAAAGATTTTAAATTCCGCTGGAAAAATAAGTTTAGAGGTAGAAATGACAGATTGTGATGGAATTAAGGCTTTTGCTTCCACTCCATCTGCTATTCAACCAGGAAAAAGAGAGGTTACACGTATTACTTCTTTTTATCATGATTATATGAATGATTTAATAGAAGAAATATGTAACACCGATATAAAAAGTCAAAAAATATTGGATACTATATTAAACAAATATATGAAAAAAATAGGAGCCGATATTTGTCTTTCTCTATCTCTAGCATTTGCTAGAATTATGGCACAAAAAGAACAAATATCATTAGTAGAATATATCGCTAAAATAGCAAATTATAAAACTAGATATATATCACCTAAACCATTAGTAACCATATTTTCTGGTGGGGTACATAATACTAAAAGTAAGGGAACCCTCCAAAATATAATGCTTTCCGTTAATATCCAACCATTTTCAAAAGCAATCGCTCCTATTTTAGAAATCTATACAGATATTGAAAAACAATTAAAACAAACGAATTTATTAGAAGGTTATGGTTCTTCAAGTGGAATGCTTGTAGATTCTATAACAACAGAAGAAAAATTTAAAATGGTTTTTGATTCTATAAAGAAATTAGGATATAAAAAACAGGTAACAATTGCTATTGATGTTGCAGCAGAACATCTTTTTGAAAATGATAAGTATACATATCAAGGAGAAAAAATAACTTCTGAACAATTTAGTAAAATACTTGCTAAATACAAAAAGAACTATCCTTTGACTTTCATTGAAGATCCCTTTGCACCAGATGACGAAAAACAATGGAAGAAATTTAAAGAAGAAAATTCTGATATAGCCATTGTTGGAGATGATATATTTGCCACACAGAAAAAATATATCAATCCCATTTTAGCTAATGGAACTCTAATAAAAATGAATCAAGTTGGTACTTTAACAGGAACTCTTGATACTTTTATGAAAGCAAAAGAAGAAAAAATGATAACTTGCGTTTCTCACCGTTCTATTGAAACAGAGGACACTTTTATGTGTGATTTAGCTTTTGCCTTAGATTCGGATTATATAAAAATTGGCGGACCAAGAAGAGGCGACCGTATTATAAAATATAATAGATTATTAAAATTAGAAGAGGAAAATATGTAATGATTATTGTAACAACAGGTTCTAGATATATAGATATTGATGCTTACGCAAGTTGTATTGCCTACAGAGAATTATTAAATTTACAAGGTATACCCTCAAAGGCGGTTACTACTGCTAAATTAAATGAAAGTATAACAGAGAGTTTGTTACAACTAGATACGAAATTAGATAAATATCAAAAAACCGAAAAAGAAGAATATATCCTAATAGACGTGTCTAATAAGGACTATTTTGATAAAATTGTACAAGAAGATAAAATTATAGAAATAATAGATCATCATGTTGGCTTTGAATCATATTGGACGGAAAGACTACAAGAAAAAGCAGACATAGAATTTATTGGTGCAGTTGCGACTATTTTAGTAGAAAGATATGAAAAAGTTGATTTATTAGATAAAATGAGTCACGATGTTGCCTATTTATTAATGTCTGGCATATTAGATAATACTTTAAACTTGAAAGCTAAAATAACTACCTCAAGGGATTTTAATGCCTACAAAAAATTAGAAACAATAATAGGTAATGATGAAAATTATAATGAAAAATACTTTTTAGAATGTCAAAAAGGTATTGAAAATAATTTGATAGCTGCTATACAAAATGATACAAAATTAGAAGAAATAAACGAAATAATTCCCCATGTTTTTTCTCAACTAACTGTATGGGATAAAACTAACATACTAAAAAATAGAACAGTAATATATGATGCTATGCAAAAATTTGGTAAGGAATGGATTATGAATCTAATTTGTTTAAAAGAAGGAAAAAGTTATATTCTATCAAATAATAAAGAAATAAAGAAAAAAATGGAAAATCTAATGGGAAATATCTTTGATAATGATATTATGACTTTGCCAGAAATGTGGTTGAGAAAAGAGATTATAAAAAAGTCATTTTTAATTTTAAATCAATAGTTCTGTTTATATCCCCATTACAGCAATTAAAACAAATTTAAAGTTCTAACCCCCCATCTTAAAGAATACAATTAAACAAAAGTATTCTAATTGGGGGTTAGCTTTATGAAATGTATATCAATTGAAGAACGTGCTATTAATTTGGCACATTATATTATAGATTCAAAAGATACAGTAAGAGGTGCTGCCAAAAAATTTGGAATTTCAAAATCAACAGTACATAAGGATGTTTCAGAAAGGCTCAAGAAAATAAATCCAGGTTTAGCCAAAGAGGTGAGAGTAATTCTAGATGAAAACAAAGCAGAAAGACATATGAGAGGAGGAATGGCAACAAAACTAAAATACAGTCATAACAAGAGATAATCGAGTAGAAGATAACACTTAATGTGTTTTTCCCCTCTCACACCACCACTCAAGCGGTTCACGCA
>CAOJZE010000111.1 GCA_948466095.1 uncultured Clostridium sp. | reverse complement strand
TTAGAGGGATATATCGATATTTATTTACCAGATTTAAAATATGCAGAAGACAGTTTGGGGTTGGAATATTCTAACATAAATGATTATTTTGAGATAGCGACAGAAGCAATTCGAGAAATGATTCGACAAGTGGGAATGCCAAAATTGAATGAAAAAGGAATCATGCAAAAAGGAGTTATGATAAGACATTTGGTTTTACCAAATCATATCGAAAACAGTAAGAAAGTTTTGAAATGGGTAAAAGAAAATCTGCCAAATGAAATATATGTTAGTGTTATGGCTCAATATTTTCCAACTTATCAAGCTAAAAAAGTGAAAAATCTAAATCGAAAATTAACAAAAGCAGAATGGCAAGAAATACAAGAGTACATACAAGAGTTAGAATTTGAAAATGGCTATGTGCAAGAATTGGGAGAACATGAGGAGGAGTATGTGCCAAAATGGGAATTTAATGAGTAATGTCGAAAAGTGAATGAAAATGTATTGAATTTCCTTGCAATTTAAGATGACTGATTGTATAATATTATTGATATAGTTATAGATTTTTAATGTTAAATAAAAATATTATACAAGGAGGTAAAGAATGCTAACAAAACCACAAATAGAATCAGAACAAATGAAGGATTTAGAATACTATTTAGGAATAGAAAAAGGAATTATAATATATACAGCTTCTACAATGGAAGAACAACGAGATATTGCTGAATACATTAATAGCATAGATGGTAAAGATTATGAAATTTTGGATTATTCAAAAAAAGAAATGCATCTAATGAAAAGGAGAGGTATATCAGATAGTTCTAAGGTAATTATTACCAATATGCAAGAAATAGGAATTGCTCCATATTGTGAATCAGATGATAAAGCTACAGTTACCTTAGATGATAAAATCCAATGGATGAATAGAGAGATAGATGATGATTTAGGAAGACATGAAGGTACAGTTCTGCAAGCTATAAATCTTATAAGAGATTCATTTTTTAGGGATAGAAAAGTTATTTGTGGAATGCATCCGAAATTTTTGGATAAAATGGAATATTTACCATATTTTGAGTATATAGATGATTGGTTAGATTATGTATATGGCAGGGTTAGATTTGATAAAAGTCCTGAGTTTACACAATCATTACCATTAAGTACTAAGTCTAATAATTCTAATGAAATACAAGCACGTGATATGATATTTGTTTTTGAAAATCGAGTAGTACGATGTCCAGATTTTAATTCTTTTTCAAAATGTACAGAGGCAGAGCGTAGAAAGGAACTATCACAATTACCTGAAATATATTTTCCAGCAAATATACAAAATGACCTTGAAAGGAATTAAAATAAACTTTATTTTGATTATAATTACCTTAATGAATAAATGGTATAGATAATGCTAGGGGAATTAGAAATGGAAAATAAAATTGCACGTGCTCATAACAACAAATTAAGGAGTTGAGCAGTTGTAGACTTTTAAAAATTTATATGATATACTTTGAAAAACAGCAAATAAAGGGAGGAATAAAAGTGACACAAGCAGACAAGCATTTCATAGAAACCTGTAAAGAAATTATTGAAAATGGATATTCTTCAGAAGGTACCAATGTACGTACCAGATGGGAAAATGGAACCGAAGCAAATTATGTATCCATCTTAGGAGTGTCCCATCAATACGATGTGGGAAAAGAATTTCCCATGATTACTTTAAGAAACAATACCAATACCATAAAAAGAGCAATTGATGAAGTATTATGGATATGGCAAAAAAAATCCAATAAAATTAAAGAATTAAATTCACATATTTGGGACCAATGGGCAGATAGAGAAGGAACCATCGGAAAAGCCTATGGTTATCAAATGGGAAAAAAATACGAATTTAAGACAAAAGAAGGAATCCAAGAAATGGATCAAGTAGATTATGTCTTATATTTATTAAAAAATGACCCATCAAGTCGTAGAATTATGACTAACATTTTTAATCATGCTGAATTAAAAGATATGAATTTAGAACCATGTGTATATGGCACACAATGGTTAGTAAAACAGGGAAAATTACACTTGATTTTAAATCAACGTTCCCAAGATATGTTAGCAGCAAATGGCTGGAATGTCATGCAATATGCAGCATTACAATCTATGTTTGCACAAGTAGCGGGATTAGAGGTGGGAACTTTAACCCACAATATTGGAGATTGTCATATTTATGATAGACATATACCTTTAGTAAAAAAATTAATAGAAGCGGAAAGTATGGACGCTCATCCAAAACTAATTATAAAAAATCCAACGAAAAATTTCTATGATTTTAAAGTAGAGGATTTTGAAATAGAAGGATATGCTTATAATAAAACAGTAAAATTAGGAAAAATACCAGTAGCAGAATAAAATGAGACAATGGGGACAGGTTTGAATTGTCTCATAAATCAAGTAGAAAAATGTCGAAATAAAGAGAGGGCAAAAAGTGACAAAAAAAGTGAGACAATTGAAACCTGTCCCCATTGTCTCAAAAAGGGAGGAAAGTAATAGATGTTAAGTATTGTAGTAGCAAAAGCAAAAAATAATATTATAGGAAGAGAAAATAAATTAGTATGGAAATTACCAGCAGATTTACAACACTTTAAAGAATTAACAACTGGACATGTTATCATTATGGGAAGAAAAACCTTTGAATCATTAGGAAGAGTATTACCCAATAGAAAACATATTGTTTTTAGTCAAAATCCTGACTTTAAAGTAAATGATGAAAATGTAAAAGTGGTTCATTCGATGTTAGAAATACAACAATATATAGAAGATGAAAAGGAGAATTTTGTCATTGGTGGTGCGATGATTTATAATTTGTTGATGCCACACATAACGAAAATGTATGTAACAGAAATTGAGGAAGAATTTGAAGGAGATGCTTTTTTTCCAAGAATTAATACAGAAATTTGGCAAGAAACGAGTAGAGAGAAAGGCCCAAAAGATGAAAAAAATAATTTAGATTATGACTACGTAACCTATGAGAAAATAGCAAAATAGAGAAAACTACATGTTATAAGCAAAAAAATATCTTGTTCATGGGGAAGGACTGATAGAAAAAGTGAAAATAATTGGCATAACAGGGAAATCTGGTAGTGGAAAGTCTACTTTGACAGATTTGCTGTCAAAAGAAATGCAATGTAACAGTGTTAATATTGACAAAATAGGACATAAGGCAACAAGCAATCAAGAGATTGCTAGAAAATTATGTGCTATTTTTGGTAATCAGATATTAGGGGAAGATGGCAATATTGATAGAAAAAAGTTAGGAAATATTGTTTTTTCTAGTAAAGAAAAGATGGCTATTTTAACGGATATGACTTGGAATTATATGCAAATAATTATGGATGATATATTAGAAAAAGAGACAGGAGATGTGATTATCTTAGAATGGGCTTTACTGCCTATCAGTAAATATTGGGAAAAATGTGATATGAAAATATTAATGCAATCAAATGATGATGAAAGAAAGAACAAAGTAATGCAAAGAGACCATATATCAGAAGAGTATTTTCTGAAACGAGAGGAAGGCTGTATTGATTATGCACCATATGATTTTGATTTGATTTTTGAAAATGATTATCAATTAGAAACGATGAAGAAAAAAGTTGAAATAGTAAATAGAAAAGTAGAAAGGGAGAAATAATGGAAATAAAAGTAATGGGAATTGTGTCACCAATGACAACCTCTGAACATAATTGTCCTGGATTTTGATTACCAGTGGTCGAAATAAACTAATGTTAGATTGTGGAAGTGGCTCAACTAGATTTTTAGAAGGGAAGGTTACTAGTTTAGAAAACTTTTCAGCTATACTAACGCATTTACATGGAGACCATTATAATGACATCATTAATATACAATATGGTTCTTTTTCTTATCATAATCAAAAAAGATTAGAATATCCAGTTTCCATATATCTACCAGCTACACCAAAAGAGAAATGTAAAGCTGTTATAGAAGAGGAAGATGCCTTTGCAAAATATAAAATCATAGATGAAAAGAGTGAAATTACAATAGGCGATATGCAGATAAGTTTTTGTAAGACAGACCATCCAATAGAAACATATGCTGTGAAAGTACAAGAAGGAGACAAAAATATAGTATATACATCAGATACGTCATTCTCCACGGCAGAAAAATTAGCGGAATTTGCAAAAGATACCGATTTATTAATTTGTGAATCTAGTTTATTAAAAGAACATGGGTTTCCAGAAATCAACTCACATTTGACAGCACAACAAGCAGGAATCATAGCAAAAAAAGCAAAAGCAAAAAAGCTAATGTTAACTCATTTTTGGCAAGAAGAATCGATTCAAAAATATGTTAATGAAGCAAAACAAGAATTTTTTAATGTGATAGTAGCAAAAGAAGGTCAAGTAATAGATATGCCAGTTGTACAAAAAGAAAGATAAATAGAATAGTAAAGAAGCTTTTGGTTAGAATAAATTTATCAAGGGAGGATAAAAAGATGTTCAAGCCAAAAGCTATTTATTTTGAAAAAGAAATTATAAACTATCCATTAGGAAAAGAATTAATGGAAAAATATCAAGACATCCCAAAAGTGGAAATTGAGAACCATAACAATATTGAGGAAATGAGAAAAAATTCAAACAAAGAATTTGCCAATATGAAAAGAAATCTAATTATAGGAGTTAGAAAAACACATAAATTTGTAGAAAATCATAAAACATCAGACTACTTGGTACCTTATACTTCATCAGGTTGTACAGCAGCATGTATGTATTGCTATTTGGTATGTAACTACAATAAATGTGCTTATTTGCGTTTATTTGTGAATCGAGAACAAATGCTAGAAAAAATCATAAAAACCTCTGAAAAGGCAGAAAACGAGTTGACTTTCGAAATTGGAAGTAATAGTGATTTGATTTTAGAAAATACGATTACGAATAATTTAGTTTGGACGATTGAAAATTTCCAAAATGCCAAACAAGGGAAATTGACCTTTCCTACTAAATTTGATATGGTGGATTCCATTTTACCACTCAATCATCAAGGAAAAGTTACCATTAGAATGAGTTTGAATCCAGAGGAAATTATTAACAAAGTTGAGTTTGGAACTTCTCGATTAAAGGGAAGAATAGAGGCGATTAATAAGCTAAAAGAAGCAGGCTATCCAATTGGAATTTTGATTGCTCCTGTTATTTTGGTGGAAAATTGGAGAGAATTATATTTGCAGTTAATTCAAACCTTACAGGAAGAATTGTCTGAGAAAGTAAAAAAAGATGCGTTTTTTGAAATTATTTTTATGACTTATAGTTATGTGCATACCAAAATAAATGAAGAGGCTTTTCCAAATGCTATTAATTTGTATGATAAGCAAATGATGACAGGTCGAGGTCGTGGTAAGTATTGGTATAAAAATGATATACGACAGGAGGCGGAGTTATTTTTGCGAGAACAAATGAAAAAATATTTTCCGAATAATAAGATTGAATATATTGTTTGACAATTTTATGTAAAAAGATTTATAATCCTGTAAAATGAGTAAATTCTCAAGTTGTAGTAGGTATATAGAGACAGTAATTGAGGAGGGCTTAAAATGGGAATATAATACTTATACCAAAGGGCAAATGTTTATTAAATTATCTTAGAGAAATGGGAGAACGGACAAGAAATTCATGGATATAAATCCATGAAAATGTTGTAAAACAATTGGAAGAGACATCGGATTATGAGGTTTGTAAACCTGCTTATATTCGCAATTTTATTTGGGAAAAAATTATCAATATCCTCAATCAACATTGGGAATTGATATATCACATGAAGTGTTGAGAGGGAAAAAATATGCTGTTGAATGGTATGTAATTGAGCAAATTATGGCAAAAGACATAGCTTTTAGAAATAAGCCTAAAAATCCAGAATAAATCATCCGTTTAAAAATCGAATAATTTGCCTTAAAAAGTAAAATAAAATTTCTTTACCTTTTTCTTTTGAAAGAGGTTTCTTTTTTTCAAAATGTTGAAAAGTTATAGGAAAAGTGATATAGTTAAAGAGTGAAGGGAGACCAATG
>CAOJZE010000110.1 GCA_948466095.1 uncultured Clostridium sp. | reverse complement strand
ATTGTGATCTGTGAATGATCTGATCTCCTCCTGTTTTCTTGTTCACGTTTTTTCATACTAGCTAAAAGAGAACGAATACGGATTCTAACAGCTCCTAAGTTATTGACTTCATCTATTTTGATTAAAGTATACATTTTGTTATAACTGGTTAAAATCTCTTCTACTTGGTCTGTTGTAACAGCATCTACCCCACAACCAAAAGAGTTTAATTGAACCAATTCTAGACAATCATGTTTTCCAACAAAGTCAGCTGCGGCATATAGTCTTGCATGATATACCCATTGGTCAACCACTCGAATTGGTCTTTTGGTTTCTGTTTTATCAGAGATACTATCTTCTGTTAAAACACTAAGTCCTAAAGAAGTGATTAAAGTGTCAATACCATGATTGATTTCAGGGTCTACATGATAAGGCCTACCAGCTAAGACGATTCCTTTTAAATGATTTTCTTCTAAATACCTTACGGTTTCGGCTCCTTTGTCGCGAATGTCCTTTTTACATTTTTGATATTCTGCTTCTGCTTTTTTAGTAGCTTCTATTAGTTCTGCCTTCGTAAAGTTATATTCTTTAAATTCTTCTAATTCCATTATTTTTTTAACCAGATTCTTTTGGTCAAATGGTAAAAAAGGATTCAAGAATTTTATGTTACCTTTTTTTAAATTTTCGACATTATTTTTAAGTACTTCTGAGTAAGAGATGACAATAGGGCAGTTGTAGTGATTGTCTGCTTTCTCATATTCCTTTCTTGAATAAGGAATGCAAGGATAGAAGATAGTAGTAATGCCTTGTTCTAATAGGCTTTCAATATGACCATGAGAGAGTTTTGCTGGATAGCAAACCGATTCGGATGGCATAGATTCCATTCCCTTTTCATAGGTTTTACGTCTACTTTTCTCAGAAAGAATGACACGAAATCCTAAGCTAGTTAAAAAGGTGAACCAGAAAGGATAATCTTCGTACATGTTTAAAACTCTAGGAATACCAATGGTTCCTCTTACTGCAAACTGCTCTTCCAAAGGTTTGTAGTCAAAAAGTCTTTCTTGTTTATATTGAACTAAATTTGGCAATTTCTTGGATTTCGTAACAATGCCAGCACCTTTTTCACAACGGTTACCAGATATATGAATTTGACCATTACTGAATTTATTGATGGTTAGCTTGCAATGATTTTCACAATTCTTACAACGAGAATGTGTTATGTCTACTTTTAAATTATCTAATTCGTTTGCTTTTAATAAGGTAGACTCGTATTCCATATCTAAATTAGTTTCGTATTGTTCTTTTGCAATAAGAGCCATACCATAAGCACCCATTAAACCAGCAATATCAGGTCTAACAACGTTTTTTCCTACAATTAACTCAAAGGCACGAAGTACAGCATCGTTGTAAAAAGTGCCACCTTGTACTACAATATGTTTTCCAAGTGTTTCAACATCTCTAACCTTCATTACTTTTTGAAGGGCATTTTTAATGACGGAATACGATAATCCACTAGAAATGTCTCCGACAGAATAACCTTCTTTTTGGGCTTGTTTAATTTTTGAGTTCATAAATACTGTACAGCGAGAACCTAAATCAACAGGTCTTTTAGCGTTTATAGCCTCTTTTACAAATTCAGAAATTTCGATATTTAGGCTTTTGGCAAAGGTTTCAATAAAAGACCCACATCCAGAAGAACAAGCTTCATTTAATAGAATATTATCAATCGAACCGTCTTTCATTCGTATGTATTTCATATCTTGTCCACCAATATCAACGATACTGGTAACATTTGGTTCAAAGGTTTTGGCAGCGGTATAATGAGCAATGGTTTCAATCTCATTTATGTCAACATTTAAAGCGGTTTGAATTAGTTTCTCTCCATAGCCAGTGACACCACTATATTTTAAAATAGCTTCTTTGGGCAAATTAGCGTATAGTTGCTTTAACATGCTGATAACGCTCTTTAGAGGGTTTCCTTCATTACTACCATAAAGAGAATATAACAATTTACCTTCATTATCAATTAAGACTAATTTTGTGGTAGTAGAACCAGCGTCGATACCAAGATAACAATTTCCTTTGTAGGTTTCCAAAGAATTTCTTTCGACGGTTGTAGAATTATGTCTACTTTTAAATATTTCATAATCTTCTTTATCTCTAAATAAAGGATCCAAAGGATGTGTTGTATTATCCTGCGAGTTCTTTAAGTCTTCTATTTTCTGTTGCAATTCAGTAGTTGTTATGGTATCTGAATGAATCGAATCTAAAGCAGCTCCTTTTGCTACCAAAAGATGTGCTTCTTCTGGAACGATAATCTCATCTTCTTTTAAACCAAGAGTTTCGATAAATCTAGTACGTAATTCTGATAAATAATTAAGAGGACCTCCTAAAAATGCCACATTACCTCGAATTGGTCTACCGCAAGCAAGTCCGCTAATCGTTTGATTCACTACTGCTTGAAAGATAGAGGCAGCAATGTCTTCTTTTGCAGCTCCTTCATTAATTAAAGGTTGAATATCGGTTTTGGCAAAAACGCCACAACGTGAGGCAATTGGATAAATAGTAGAATATCCTTTAGCCAATTCGTTTAAACCAGATGTATCTGTATGTAAAAGAGAAGCCATTTGGTCTAAAAAAGCTCCTGTTCCACCAGCACAAGTACCATTCATACGTTGCTCAATCGATTGGTCAAAATAAATAATCTTAGCATCTTCTCCACCAAGCTCAATTACCACATCGGTTTTAGGAATATATTTCTCAACAGCACGTTTACAAGAAACCACCTCTTGAATGAAATTAACACCTAAAAACTTAGCAGCTGACATAGCACCAGAACCTGTAAGAGCTAATGTAAAAGCATTTAAAGGATATTTAGCAAGCAAATCCTCAAGAACGTTACAAACCGTATTTTTAGTATCTGAGAAATGCCTTTTATAATCTTTATATATTGTATTTTTATTTTTATCCATCACAATAATCTTAACAGTAGTTGAACCAACATCTAATCCAACATGTAAAATATCTTCCATGACAAAACTTCCTTTCTGTAACTATAATCATATCTATGTAATCCCATTAATTGTATACGGAAAACAGCCTTTTGTCAAATGGAAAATACTGGTCATTAGCTTAACGACAAAAAAGTGTTAGTGTGGCAGGGAAAAATTTTTTCCCCACCCCCCTTTTCCTAAAAAATACTTTCTTGTATTTTTTAGGTTTTAGTTAAAATTGCTATTCGCAACTTTAACTAAAAAATCAGCTACCAAAGTAGTTTATCTACTCTGAAGCTGATTTCTTATATGCAAATGGTATAATTTATACAAGCATTTCTGCATTTGCATATAGTTTAGTTTTAATCTGCCATATTTTCCTATATTTCCTGTTCTTTCATCAATAAATCTTTCTTTTAATTCTTTGTTCTCTATAATTTTAATCTCCTCATAGCCTTCAATAATTATCATATCTCTCTTATATAATACAAAATAGAGAGAGCAACGCTCCCTCCACTTTGTACCTAGCTTAACTAAAAGATTCTCAACTTACGATCATCTTCATACATTCGTATACCTCTGTATACCATGTATATTCACCATTTTCATCAGGTTCACAATATAATTCATTAACAGATAACAAATCTTTGCGTCCCTTATTAAAATAATTCTCTCGAAGATTTTTAGCGGTAGCTTTCCAATTATCCTGAACAGTTTTATAGGAAATCAACTTTCCTTCTTTTGTTAAATGTCCAGTAAAATTGTTTCGTTCAATGGCTAAGTAATACTCACACCAGCCGCTTTCCTTAGCGGCTATACCTAATAGAAACACTTGATCGACTGCTTTTTTTTCTCCCAATTTCCAAATAAATGAGGCGTATTCTTTGAAAATACCCTTTGGATCTTTTCCTTCTGGAAGCTTCTGAACAATCTTGGTAGCCAATTTCACAAAGTCTTTTTTTGATAAACCAGACGGATGTGATATATCCATATTGATGTTCATCTTTTCTTTATATTCCTTAATGGATATATACTCCTTTTTTGATTTTTGAGTTGACTTTGTTTCTGTAGCCACCACTGATTTCTTCGTCGAATTCAAAGGCTTTTTAGGTACCACAGTCTTTTGCATTTCTACTTTCTCAGTTTCTAGAGCTACGGTTGCAGGTAATGAGAAAATAGTAGCAACTAGGGTTTCTGTAAAAGTAAAAGTACTCCGCGATGACTCCATCATTTTTTTCTCTATCGTTTTAACGATAGCAGTAGCTGAATTTGCCGATACATAGTTGCAGTCTGAAATAGAAATAAGTATAACTACTACAAGTATGTTCGCTAATTTTTTCAATACGGTTCTTCGAATCATCTGTTCTCCTTTCTGTGTATATTCTTTTAAAATACAAAAGAATATAAGTTTACAGTTACATAATATCTATTTTAACATATTGAACATAAAAAGTCAAAAAATATATGGCAATGAAGTCTTAGTTTTGCTCCTCTACAATTTTTTATTCCGAAAAATTTTTATTCTTCAATGCTGACAGGTCATTATTTTGGGTATGCCCTTAGCGGTGTGCATTAAGCGAGCTTAAAAATAGGTAATACCTTTAGGGATGTAAGAAAAAATCATGATAATTGAAAAAATATGAAAAGATTAAAATCAATGAGTTTGTACTATTTTTAGCAAATAAAAAGAGCTTCTTGTAAAAAGGTTCTAAAATGGACAAACAAATAATAGTATAGTTATAAAGAAAGAGAACAAGGAGGAAGCCTATGAAAAACAAGAGAATTGGAATGATTTTTTTTGTCATATTATTAATAGTATTAATAGGAGGATATTTAGGAATACAATATGTTAAAAATAAGGAGCAAGAAACAGTTGTAGAGGAATATATTCCACAAGAGGAAATAGCAGAAGAACAAGTTAGACAGACAATTGTTAGCTTGTATTTTCCATCAAAGGAAAAGGATGAATTAAATCCAGAAGCTAGATTAATTGATATAAAAGAAATAATGAATGATTCTTATGAGAAATTAGTTAATTTATTAATAGAAGGACCTAAAAATGATAAAAATAAAAAAGTAATTCCAGAAAATACAAAGTTAAATAAGTGTTATCTAGAAGGAGATTGTGTAGTATTAGACTTTTCAGTAGAATTTTTGAATTATTCGAAAGAAATAAATACAGAAAAAACAAATATGATAAATAGTATTGTAAATACATTAACAGAATTAAGAGAAATTAATCAAGTTAAAATATTAATTGACGGAAACGAAAATAGCGAATTTAATGAAATATATAAAAGAAAAGAGTAATTAAATTATTTTTTCATAATTTTATATAATTTGAAATATTTAAAATAATGATGGAAATTATTTAAGAAATGTTCTACATCATGAATAGAATTTATTGTATTTTTTTTATAGGAATTAAAATCAAAAGATTTTTTGCGAGGAGGTTGTTCATCTCCTCTATTATTTTTTTCTGGGAAATAATTCATATGGATTCACCTATTCTTATAAAATGTTTTTATATATAATATGTAAGCAAATAAAAATGGTTTGTAAATTTGATAGAAAAATAAGAATAAATAAAATAAAAATATAAAAAATAATTAAGAAAGAAATTATAAAAAATAAAAAGGAAAAAAAGTAGGTAATAATTTTCCAAGACAAATATTTGCCAAAAACAAAAAATGAAAATAGAAAATTTGCTAGGCAAGAAAGAAAAGGAGAAAAAAGAAAAAGATAAAAAGCTCCCTAAAATCGGTTTACATATAACGAAAAAAGAGTATAAAAAATGGGTAGTAAATACTCGAGATTTGTAGATAAAAATATCTGGAAATAAAAGAAAATTAAAAATAAATAAGAAATAAAAATCTAAACATAAAACAATAATTAAAAAATGTAATTAATAGAATAGAATTAAAAAAATAATATATAAAAAAGATAAAAATAAGATTTCAAAATGGAAATAAAAAATAGTGGTATTTAAAATAAAAAGTAAAAAATATAAAATACAATAAACGAGATTAAAATTTTAAAATGAATTAATAAAAATAATAAATAGAAAATAAATAAAAT
>CAOJZE010000109.1 GCA_948466095.1 uncultured Clostridium sp. | reverse complement strand
CTCATGTGGGTATTGTTAATGTGAATGGATTTAATCTGAATCTGGAGAATATGACAGAGGATGATATTAAAGTGACTGGTAAGATTGAAAGTATGGATATTGAAAGAACGGTAGATTAGCATTGCAATGCTGTTAACTTAAGGTGTAATTTATTATTTTTTATACCTTATGTGTTGCAATCTTCCTAATTAAAATAAAGAGAGGACTTAAATAGATGATAATAAAGATATTATTTAGTTATATCATGGGGTATTTAGAAATTACGATAGAAGGATATTACATAGAAAGATTTATTAATATGTGCCGAAACAAAAAGATTGCTATTTGGCACTTAAAAAGAAGAAAAGATGTGCAGTTAGATTTTAGAGTTGGTATTCATGACTTTAAAGAGATTTGTGAGATAGCGAAAAAAACAAAATGTAAGTTAAAAATAAAAAGCAAAAAAGGATTTCCATTTTTATTACATCGTTATCAAAAAAGGAAAATATTTTTTGTGTTATTGTTAATCATGATTTTTCTAACCTTGTTATCCTCAAATTTTGTATGGAATGTGGATATTAGAGAAGAAAATGGTCAGGAATTGGAAAATATAGCAAAGGAGATAGAAGAGGCTGGCTTAAAGATAGGAGAGTGGAAAGCAAAAGTAAATACGAAAGAAGTGATTAATAAAATTAGGTTACAAAGAAAAGATATTGCATGGATGGGAATTGAATTAAAGGGAACGAATGCGATTGTAAAACTGGTAAAGGCAGATGAAAAGCCAGAGATTATAAATGACGAGGAATATTGTAGTATTATTTCTGACAAAGTGGGTATTATCACGAAAATGAATGCACAAACAGGAACGGCTAATGTAAAAGTAGGAGATACTGTGAATGTAGGAGAAACTTTAATTAATGGCTGGATGGAAGGAAAATATACAGGGATTCGTTATGTGCATGCCAAAGGAGAAATACAAGCAAAAGTATGGCATACAAAATATAAAAACATTCCATATCATACTACGGAAAGACAAGAAACAGGGAATATCCAAAATCAATATACGATAAAGTTTAATAATTTTAAAATAAATTTGCATAAAGGGGTTTCAAAATTCGAAATTTATGATACAATAGAAGCGGAAAACAAAATGAGATTATTTTCAGACTTTTATTTACCAATTTCTATTATCAAAACGACGCATAAAGAGGTAGAGGAAAAACCAAAAGACTATCAAATGGAGGAAGCTAAAAACATAGGGATAGAAGAATTAGAAGAGGAATTGGATAAAGAAATTGAAGATAAGGAAGCAATTGTAGGCAAAAATATTAATACTTATGAAAAAGGGGATAGTATTGATGTTTATGTTACCTATGAGGTTTTGGAAAATATAGGGACGAATGAGAAGCTTGTATTTTAGCAGGACTTTTGTTTTCTAAACTAGGTAGAGTGTTGGGGAAGGATGAGAGTTGAATGGAAGAAAGAAGCCTTAAAATAACGGGAGCAGATAAAACATTTTTTAATAAAATAACAAGCACATTAACAAGAATGTTAATACCTACTAAAATAGGAATCAATGGGATGTTAATTTCAAGAAAAAGAAATAATGTCATGAAAGCCTTTGAAAATGATAGACAAGATAATGAAAATTATAATAAAGAAGAAACAGAGAAAAAATATGATATAGCTTATGAGGCTTATTTAGGTGCACTTGACAAATATGTGATGGACTCCATCTATAAAAAAGTAAAAAATAATACAGCTTCAGATTTCGAAAAAGAAGCTTTATCAAAATATTATGAAGTGACTAGTTTAAAAGAGAGTGAGTATATTGAATACAAATATCGAAAACAAAAATATTTGATTGAACTAGATTATGAGGGAATCAAAGTAGACAGCAAAGAAAAGTTAAAGGAAAGATACAACCAATTTTATTTGGCTAAGATGGATACTTTATACAAGTCTATTTTAAAAAATTATTCGATTAAGGTGGCAGACAATACCAATACTTACGATACAACCAAAGAATGGATTTATACAAAGATATTTCACACATTAGAAGAATATATTCAAAATATCTTAGCTCTAAAAATAGAAATGAATTATGATGAAAGTATAAAAGATGTAGTATCTGAATATGAAAAATATGAATCTTATGCAGTAGGAAAATTGGATGTTAAAGACAATATAGAAAAAAATATGGTTTTGTTAGGAATTAGTAGAAAGCTATTTACACATAGTTTACCATTAATTGTAGCAGAGCAATGTTATGAAAAATTATTAAAAGATGCTAGGATATTAGTACAAGATACTAAAATCGCAACGAGAAGAGAACGAGCTTATTCTATGTTAATTAATTTAATGGAAGATTATAATGTCAAATTATTATCGACAAAAGTATATTGGGATTCGCCTAAAATTAGAGATGAATACAAGAAATTTTGGAGTCATTATCAGGAAATTGCAAAATTAAAAGAAAATAATTTTATATAATATGTAAAACAAAAGGAAATATTATTTATAAAAAATGATATGAAAAAACTAAAAGAAGGAAAAACAGATTATTCAAAAATCTTGCAATATTATAAAAGAAAATTAGTTGACTATGGAGCTATGAAGCAGATAAAAGATTCTTGTAAATCAGAAGGAAAATACATAAAAATTAAGGAAGTTGCATAAATATGTATGAAATACTATATCAAGGAATAGAAGAAAAAAAAGAATATGAGAAAATTATAAAGAAAGTACTAACGCAGTGTTTTAAAGAGGAACAATTGGAAAATACCAAATTATCCATTACGATTATTTTAACAACACCAGAGAATATACACAAAATAAATAAAGAGTATAGGAATGTCGATAAAGCAACGGATGTGCTTTCTTTTCCTATATTTGAAAAGGACGAGCTAAGCCAAAAATTACAAGAAAGTGACTTTGTGTATGAAGATATGCTAGGAGATATCATCATTTCTATGGAAAGAGTGAAAGAACAAGCAGAGGAATATGAGCATAGTTTTGAGAGAGAATTTAGTTATATGTTGGTGCATGGATTTTACCATTTAATGGGATATGACCATATACAAGAAGAAGACAAGAAAATTATGAGACCAAAAGAAGAGAAGATATTAAAAGACCTTAAGATGGATAGAGATTAGAAGGGAGAAATAGGTATGAGAAATGAAGGAGGAAAGGTTGGAACCAAAATATTAATTGCTATTTTAGTTATCTTAATTATAGTAGCAGGCGGGGTACTAGGTTCTAAAATTTTAAAAGATAAAGAGAACGAAGAAACAGCTGTGTCAGAAGAAAATACTATAATCCCATCCGAAACAGAAGAAAAAACAGCAAAAATCTTTTCAGGAAAAGATAGACCAATAGCAGTTATGCTAGATAATCATAAGGAAGCTTGGCCACAAGCTGGTCTACAAGAAGCTTATCTAGTATATGAAATCATTGTTGAAGGAGGAGAAACTAGATTAATGGCATTATTTAAAGGGGCTAATCTTGAAAAAATAGGTCCAGTAAGAAGTGCAAGACATTATTTTCTTGATTATGTAATGGAACATGATGCTATTTATGCTCATTTTGGAGAAAGTCCTCAAGCAAGTAGTGATATTAAAAAATATAGTATTCATGATATAAATGGAATTTCAGAAGATGGAACGACTTTTTGGAGAGCAAAAGATAAAGCTTCACCACATAATGCAGTAACAAGTACAAAAAAATTATTAGAATCGGCTAAAAATAAAAAATATAAAACCATTTCTAGAGAAAAAAGTGTATTCAATTATACAACCGATGAAAAAGATTTGGAAAATGGGCAAAGTGCAGTTAGTGTGACAATTCCACATTCTCAGCTTCATACTGTAAAATATGAATATGACGAAGAAAATAAAGTATATAAAAGACAGGCGAGAGGAAAAGAACAAGTAGACTGGGATACGAAAAAGACTATTACTACGAAGAATATTCTGATAACTTTTTGTGATAATTATACATTAGATGATGTAGAAGATAAGGGAAGACAAGGACTAAAAAATATTGGAACATTTGATGGTTATTATATTACCAATGGAAAAGCAATTAAAATAAAATGTACCAAAAGTGCTAGAGATGAGAAGACAATTTACAAAGACTTAGAAGGAAACGAAATTGAGGTAAATGATGGAAATACTTTTGTTAACATTTGTCCGACAGATGCAAAAGTTACATTGGAATAAAAAGGCGAGTTTTTAATAGGTACTTTAGAAAAGAGGGAGATTAAAATGAATATTTATGATACAGCTAACCAATTAGCACAAGAAATAAAACAATCAGAAGAGTATGTAAATTATAAAATGGCGAAGCAGACATTAAATTTGAATACTAGTTTAAAAGAGAAGATGGCTCAATTTGAACAAAAAAGATATGAGACGCAATTGGCAGTTATGCAAACAGGAAAACAAGATGAAGAGAAATACAAAGAAATGCAAGCTTTGTATGCTGAATTAATAGAAATAGATGAGGCGAAAAAATTCTTTGAAGCAGAGACCAAGTTTAATATCGTGATTGCTGATGTGAATAAAATAATTGGGGAAGCTATTCGAGATGTAATACAGTAACAAAGGAAGAGGTAAGATAAATGGATTTTTTGATAATAGGAGCCATTGCTTTCATTGGAATTGTAGTGTTAGCTTATGTTTTCGATTATAGTAGAAAAGAACTAAAGCATATTGGCAAAAATGAGGAATTGGATGCATTAGCGAAAATATATCCAAGTAATCAAGAAATGTGCCAAGAGTTTCTAAAAAAGTTAGAGAACGAAGGTGTGCAAATAGAAGAAAACCAAGGGGCAGAGGCAAGTTTATATATTGCTATTACCAATAAGATTTTGATTGGTAATATACAGAAAAGTTATACAAGAATTCAAACAATTGCACACGAATGCTTACATTCTATCCAAAGTAGAAAGCTTTTGCTCTTTAACTTTGTTTTTTCTAATTTATATTTGATTTATTTTCTAATCATTTGTGGTATGATGATTTTTAAAGTATTACCGAATAAAATCATGTTTTTGGCTATTTTTCTAATATTAAGCATGATTTATTATATGGTGAGAGTTTTTCTTGAAAATGATGCGATGATAAAAGCTAGATATTTGGCAAAAGAATATATGGAGGAGAAAAAGCTGTCTTCACCAGAGGAAATCAAGAAATTAGTGGCAGGTTTTGATAAAATTAATGATGTCGGAATTAAGTGTATTAATTATCTTTTTTTTATGCAGATTATGGTGAAAGTGCTAATAATAGCAATATTAGGTTTTGTGTTTTAAAGAAAGATGATTTTGGGGACGGAGGAAAAAATCATGATGAGTGGTAAGTTTGAATAGCAACTTGCCACTTTTTAAATGAATCATGATTTTTTCCTCCGTCCCCAAAATCATCTTTCTTTAACGATAGGAATAAAATGTCGAAAAATGCGACCAAAAGTCTAGCAAAGGTATTGAGAAAAAATATATTATGTGATTTAATAAGCTTATGCAATTATTTTTAAAATTGCATAAAACAACTTTGTAATTCAAATGAAATTCATTCAGATTTTAATTTTTATTTACAATTTCTAAAATTTTATCATCTTATTAATAAATCCAGAGAAGAGAAAAATACAAAGTATACAATAAAACAAGAAAGGAGGATAGCTTTTACAAAAGAATAAAAAGGATAATTGCATAAAAGTAAAAATATACTGATTAGGTATTGCAAAGTAAAATTTAATCTAGTATAATAAAGGAGGAAATATGGTAAAAACAACAAAGAAAAAGCTACCCTTGACATCAGATATTGTATTTAAAAGAGTGTTTTCTAGAGAAGGGAATGAAGATATTTTAAAATCTTTATTAGAAGCTATTTTAGAAATACCAATTCAAGATGTTATTGTTAAAAATCCAGAATTACCAAGAAATTTATATGATAGTAAGGCTGGTATTTTAGACGTTAAAGTAGAAATCGATAAAGATTGTTTATGTGATATTGAAATGCAGGTAAAAGATTTAGGAGACATGGACAAAAGAAAATGAATTTATAGATATGGGTTATCAAAGAGAAGATGAGTTGGCAACCCAAGATTTAGAAATGCATTTCATAGAAATTCCAAAGTTTGTGAAGAAAAATCCAGAAGCCAATACTAGGTAGAACAATGGTTATGGCTAATTGCGGGGAGAGAGGAGAAATTAGAAATGGCAAAGAAAGAGAATAAAGAAATAAAAAAAGCCATGGATATGATTGATGAGATGAGTATGGATGAAAAAGAATG
>CAOJZE010000108.1 GCA_948466095.1 uncultured Clostridium sp. | reverse complement strand
AAAACGGAAAGTGTACCTAATTTGGTTAATAAAGAAGATGATACGGTGAAAGGTAATATGATATTTACCTATACACCAAATATAGCGACTAATACAAATGTAATTGTAACCATTGCAACAGATGTACAAGGATACAGCATACAATACACTACAAAAGACCCAACGGTTGAAAGCAATTGGGAACTATACACTGCAGGTGCCACAGAAATCGTATTTGAAAACAACGGACTTATTTATGCTAGGTTATGGGACGGAACTAATGCAGGAGGATATGCTACAGGAAATGTAATCAATATCGATACATTACCACCAAATGCTTTCACACCAACAGCTGCCAGTACACACAATAGTATCACGGTAACAGCAAGTGCAACAGACCAAGCAGCTGACTCAGAAAATGCATGTAGTGGAATTGATAAATATAAATTCAAACTAGGAGATGGAGATTGGACAGATTATCAATCAAGTGGAGAATACACATTTGATAGCAATCTAAGTGCAGATACGAATTATACGATAACAGTGGAAGCAAAAGATGCAGCAGAAAATACAACAACAGGGACAGTGACGATAAAAACAAAAGCGACCTATACAGTAACGTATGATGCGAATGGAGGAGAAGGTGCTCCAACTCCTGATACTAAAATAGAAGACATGAATTTAACATTAAATACTACAACAGTACCTAAAAAAGAAGGACATAAGTTTAAAGGATGGGGAACCACACCAACATCTACGGAAGTAACAACAATCTTTTCTGAGAATAAGAATATTACTTTCTATGCTATTTATGAAGAGATTACTATATTTTTCTCTAAAACTGCGTTTGAGATTGATGGCGGTTCTGATTCTACAAAGTATACTGATAAATTAAGTGCAATTGTTCCATCTGGTTCGGTCATTTATATATCTACGGGAAGTATAACCCATGGTACAACAGACATTAAGGCAACTCTGAATGGTGAGCTATTGACTGCCAATGTTTGGGACAATATTTATCCTAATGCTCCGCCTAGAGGATGGTATTTTGAAATTGTCGATGGTGGATTGTTCGAATTTGAGGGTAGCATAAAAGAGGTAGCCCAAGGTCATGTGAGTGTTGAAGAATTTTCTGTTGAATCTGTAAAATCTAGTAAGACGGAATATTCGTATAAATTTGGAAAAATTGCATTTACTAAAACTACGTTAAATATTAACGGTCATGATTCTACAAAGTATACTGATAAATTAAGTGCAATTGTTCCATCTGGTTCAGTCATTTATATAGCTGGAGAGGATATGTTCTATGATGTTATGGACGTTAAGGCAACTCTGAATGGTGAGCTATTGACTGATAATGATTGGGGTGATTATTCTCCTGGTAGTCTTCCTAGAGGGAAATATTTTGAAATCGTAGATGGTGGATTGTTTGAATTTGAGATTAGCATAAAAGAGGAAGCCCAAGGTCATGTGGGGGCTCATGAAATTTCTGTTGATTCTGTAAAATCGAAAGAATATAATTTTTTATACGAATTTGAATAGTTATGAATATTTGTACAAGAAAAAATTGATATACTTATATAAAATTTAAGTATATCAATTTTTTAATACACTAAAAGAAGAATAGCATGTTAATATACAAAGAAGCATTTTAAAATAAATAGAAGAAAGCAAGAAAAAGATGAAACAGTAGAATTTTCAAATATAAAAACATTGCAACAAAAAAGAAAAAATGATAAAATAAGCACATAGAAAGGAATGAGATTAAATATGAAAGTAGCAATTGGGCAAGACAGTCATAGAATTGACTATCAAAATAAAGAAAAAAGACTATTACTAGGAGGCATAGAATTTCAAGAAGACTATTCCTTATCAGGCAATAGTGATGCAGACGTTGTATTACATGCGATTACCAATGCGATTTCAGGCATTACTTGCCAAAATATATTAGGAAAAGTAGCAGACGATATGTGTAAAAATGGAATTATAGATAGTGAAGAATATGTAAAAGAAGCACTTAAATATTTACAAGAAGAAATCGTACATATTTCTATCTCCATTGAATGCCAAACACCTAAAATAACGCCTAAGATAGAAGAAATGAGAAATAATATAGCACGTATTTTGCAAATAAAAGAGAATTGTGTGGGAATAACAGCAACGACAGGAGAGGGATTGACGGAGTTTGGAAAGGGGAATGGAGTTAGTGTGTTTGTTTGCTTGACAGTAGAATAAGTTTGAAAAATAATAGCTATTTTGCCTAGCAATATAATTGTTCTTTTTTAAACTAAGTTTGAGTTACAAGAAAGGGATAAAAAATGGAATCAATCTATATAAAAGCCAGAGCAAAAATCAATTTGAATTTAGAAATAGTAGGAAAACGAGAAGATAATTATCATAATCTAAGCTCTGTTTTTCAAAAAATTAATTTATATGATGAACTATATATACAAAAAACCGAAACCAATGATATAGAGATTCAAAGTAATATACTAAAATTAAATAACAAAGAAAATATCATCTATCAAGCATATGTAACATTAAAACAAAAATATAAAAATATGACTGGTGTGAAAGTAATATTAAATAAAAAAATTCCAATGCAAGCTGGATTGGCTGGCGGGAGTACAGATTGTGCGAGTTTTCTGATAGGAATGAATCGTTTATTTGATTTAAAATTATCGAAACAAGAGATAGAAAATATCGGCAAAAGTTTAGGAGCAGACGTAGTTCCTTGTTTTTATCATGGAGCCATAAAAGCAGAAGGAATAGGAGAAATCATAACACCAATTTGTACCAATTTAAAATATTATTTAGTCATTATTAAGCCAGAAATATCTTGCAATACAAAAGAAATGTATCAAAAAATAGATGAAAACAAAGATATCAAACAACCCAATAATAGTCATAAAATTAAGCAAGCATATGAGAAAAATCAATTAGAGCAAATAGCTGATAATTTATATAATGTATTTGAAAATGTCATAGAAGAAAAAAGCACCATCCAAAAATTGAAGGAAGAGCTAACGGAGCAAGGAGCTCTTCGGTAGCTTAATGACTGGTTCTGGTTCCTGTGTGTATGGCATATTTCAAGATAAAAAGACAGCGAAATCAGCCTATTATGCCTTAAAAGATAAATATCAAGTTTATATATGTAGTTCCTATCAATCATCCAGAGAGTCAAAGGTTGAGAAATAAATACAATTTTTTGCAAGGAAGGTAATTAAGAATGGAAGGGAGAAATCATGGTAGAAGAAAAAACAGTAACAGCCGTAATATTAGTCGCAGGAAATAGTACGAGATATGGTCAAAATAGAAATAAAAATTTTGAGATCATACATGGAAAACCAGTTATGTTATATAGTTTAGAAGAATTTCATAAAAATAGGTATATTGATAATATCATAATAGGAGCAAAAGAGGAGGAGATTCCAATCATCCAAAATATCCTTCAAAAAGAGCAATTTACCAAACCAATCGATATGATAGTAGGGGGAAATAGCAGACAAGAGACGGTCTATAATTGTATTCAACAAACAGAGGCCGATATTGTAGTGATTCATGATGGAGCAAGACCAGCGATTAAACAAGAATATATTAATCAATGTATAGAAGCTATGAAAGACTACAAAGGAGCAACCGTAGGCGTACGTTCTAAGGACACAATAAAAATAACAGATGAAAATAATATCGTGATACAAAGTACACAAAGAAGTAATACTTGGATGATTCAAACACCACAATGCTTTGAACGAAAAATTTTGTTAGAGCTTCACAAGAAGTATAAAACAGAAAAGGTTACAGATGATTGCATGTTATTAGAAAAAAATAAGAATAAAGTGAAGATTTTGGAAGGAGATTACACCAATATTAAGATTACAACTTATGAAGATTTAGAAATTATGAAAAAGATTATCAGAAAGCTTGCCAAACAAGACAAAATGTGATAGAATAGCTGTGCTTTAGAAAAGCATAGCTTTTTTGAAGAAAGATTTAACAATCTCTACTTACCAAAAAGAAATTAGGTAGGTTATCAATCCAAAGGGAGGTGAAAATAATGAACCAATACGAAAGTATTATCATTGTTAATCCTAATTTAGATGAAGCTGCTTTAAAAGCTTTAGAAGAAAAATTTACAGGATTAATCAATGAAAACGGAAAAGTTGAATCAGTTGAAAATATGGGTAAAAAGAAATTAGCCTATGAAATTAAGAAATGCAAAGAAGGTACATACTTATTATTCAACTTTGAGGCAAAGCCAGATTCTATTACAGAACTTGAGAGAGTTTATAGAATTACAGATGAAATCATGAAATTTATCGTGGTAAGAAAAGAAGCTTAATTTAATAAGCAAAAACAATGAAAAATTAAATAAAGAGAGGGGCCTTTATTTAAAGTAAAGAAAGGTGATAGAAATGAACAAAGTAATATTAATGGGAAGATTAACAAGAGACCCAGAAGTAAGATACACACAAACGAACAATACTCTAGTTGCTTCTTTCAGCCTAGCAGTTAATAGAAGATTTGTTAGACAAGGAGAAGAAAGACAAGCAGATTTTATTAATATAGTAGCATGGAGTAAACTAGGAGAATTTTGTAGCAAATACTTTAAGAAAGGTCAACAAGTAGGAGTAATTGGAAGGATACAAACAAGAACTTGGGACGATGATCAAGGAACCAAACACTATGTAACAGAGGTAGTAGCTGAGGAAGCCTACTTTGCAGATAGTAAAAGAGAAGGAGATACAGGTGCAGGCTCATTTGAAAATACATTTGGAAATACAGCACCTGGCAACATGGGTTCCGATTTTGAAATGTCTTCTAGTGATGACCTACCATTCTAAATAGCCAAAGGGGGAAATAATAAGATGGCAGACAAAAAACAAAATAAAAGAAATAACAAAAATTATGATGAGGATTATAATCCAAGATTCAGAAAACAAAGAAAAAAAGTATGTGTATTATGTAGTGATAAAAACTTTGTGTTAGATTACAAAAATCCAGAACAATTGAAAAAATTTATCAATGATAAAGGAAAGATTTTACCAAGAAGAACAACTGGAGCATGTGCTAAACATCAAAGAGATATTACAACAGCCGTTAAAAGAGCTAGACATATTGCTGTATTACCATATACACAAAATTAATTGTCAATAAAAAATTGAGAGAACCGTTGAAGCTAATGGTTCTCTCGTTTTTTTGATAACTATAATATAATTTCTGAATGTTACTTGTATTTTTTCTATTTAAAAATTATTTACAACCCTAAAACCATATGATATAATCAAATAAGAGACTAAAGAGGTGAAAATATTGAATCAAATATTAAGTGTAGATAATAGTAAAATAGGAAAAACAAAGAAAACGAAAAGAAGAAGCACAGGACCAATAGAAATTGAAAGTATATTAAAATTTTTTTCAATTACCCTATTAGTATTTGGTATATTTATGATTGGTTCAGGTTCTTATTCCATGTACAAAGAAGCAACAAAAGAGGTAGTAGGTAGCAAGCCTGTTATTTACGTTGAGCAAACAACAGAAACAGAGATATTATTAAAAGTATCACATGATAAAGAATTAACTAAAATCAATTATCATTGGAATGATGAAGGAGTAACTGAAATAGCAAGTAATGGTAAAAAAGAGATAGAAGCTAGAATTGAGATACCAACAGGAACGAACACACTAACTGTTTATGCAAGTGATATTAATGGAGAAGAAATTGATTATAAGAAAGCATACACGGTAGAAGGAGATATTAATATCAATATTGAACCAGAAGGAAATAATTTAAAAATAACAGCTAATGGAAAAAATCAGCTTCAATATATGACATACAGATGGGATGAAGAGGAAGAAACAAAAGTAGATATTAATAATAGCCAAATTGAACAAACGATAGAAATACCAAAAGGTTTACACACCTTAACAGTAATTGTAGTTGACCAGAATAACAAAACAGAAAAAAAAGAGCAAGAGGTAAAGGGAGTAACAAAGCCAAAATTAGAAGTAACAACAGATGGTTTAGCGTTTTTCATTAAAGCTTCTGATGACCAAGGACTTACAAAGGTAGAATTTATAATTAATGGGACGCAAAAATTTAGATTAGACTTGAAAGCTGAATTATCACTAGAAGAGAGAAAACAATTCGAATATCAATATCCACTACAGGATGGAGAAAACAAATTAGAGGTAACAGTGTATAATGAAAGTGATGTAACCGAAACATTTAAGGCACGATTTAATAAATAACAATTTTAAGGAATGAGAACAATGAACATGAATATGTTAGAACTATTAAATTATTTTATTATATATTCATCTTTAGGATGGATGATGGAATCGGTTTTTCGATCCATTTGTGAAAGAAAATTAATTAATACGGGCTTTTTAAGAGGTCCGTTTTGTCCCATATATGGAATTGGTTGTGCTATTA
>CAOJZE010000107.1 GCA_948466095.1 uncultured Clostridium sp. | reverse complement strand
ATCGAACGGAAAAACAATTGCAAGATTTTATAATTGAAAAACGAGAGGTAAGTGAGTTAAAATATATTAGCATTCAAGAGTTGGAACATATTGTAGAAAACAAAGATGAGAATTATCTATTTTGGAGAGAAGAATATATTCAAGATGTGATTCATTATTTAAAGAAAAATATATAAAAAAGGAGAGATATTATGAGAAGAAAAGTAATTGCAGGAAACTGGAAAATGAACATGCTTCCAAATGAAGCTATTCGTTTTATTGAGGAATTAGTACCATTAGTAAAAGACACAGAAAATGAAGTGATTTTATGTGTGCCATACACAGATTTATTCTATGCTTTATTAACAGCACAAAATACCAATATCAAAATTGGAGCACAAAACATGCACTTTGAAGAAAGCGGAGCTTATACAGGAGAGGTATCTGGAAAGATGCTAAAATCTATCAATGTAGAATATGTCATTATTGGACATTCAGAAAGAAGACAATATTTTAATGAGACAGATGAAACCGTCAACAAAAAAATAAAAGCGGCTTTTCAGTATGGATTAAAACCAATTGTATGTGTAGGAGAAACATTAGAACAAAGAGAAGCAGGAAAGACAGAAGAAATAATAACCAAACAAACAGAACTAGCATTAGAAGGATTGACAGAAGAACAAGTTAAAAATACCATAATAGCCTATGAACCAATTTGGGCAATTGGAACGGGAAAAACAGCAACAAAGGAAGATGCCAACAACAGTATTAAGGCAATTAGAAATAAAATTGTCGAAATCTATGGACAAATGGTAGCAGATGAGGTTATAATACAGTATGGCGGAAGTGTAAAAAGTACAAATGCAAAAGAATTATTTGAAATGTCTGATATAGATGGAGGCTTAGTGGGAGGAGCTAGTCTTAGGGCAGAGGAATTCAGTAAAATAGTCCAATTTGAAAAATGAGACAAAGGGGACAGGTTTCATTTGTCTCATGAATTCAATCGAAAAATGTCAAAATAAGATATCAATATAAATTGACAAAAAGTGACAAAAAAGATGAGACAAATCAAACCTGTCCCCTTTGTCTCAAAAAGAAAAGGAAGGTAGAATATGAAAGACAAACTAACAATGCTAATGATATTAGACGGATTTGGGGATAATCCAAATGGAGATGGCAATGCCATCGAGTTAGCTCAAACGCCTAATATTGATAAACTAATGAAGAAATATACGAATACAGAAATTCATACAAGTGGTTTAGCCGTAGGATTACCAGAAGGGCAAATGGGAAATTCCGAAGTAGGACATACCAATATTGGAGCAGGTAGAATTGTATACCAAGAATTAACGAGAATTACCAAATCAATCGAAGATGGCGATTTCTTTACGAATCCAGAATTTATAGCTGCGATTGAAAATTGTAAAAAACATAATTCTAAATTACACATTTTAGGCTTGTTATCGGATGGTGGAGTCCATAGTCATAATCGACATTTATATGGATTATTAGAAATGGCAAAAAGAAGAGATTTTGAAGATGTATATGTGCATTGTTTCTTAGACGGAAGAGATACACCACCAGCATCAGCGGAAAGCTATATCATCCAATTACAAGACAAAATGGCAGAAAAAGAAATTGGAAAAATTGCAAGTATAGCAGGAAGATTTTATGCGATGGACAGAGATAAAAGATGGGAAAGAGTTAAAAAATGTTATGATGCTCTAGTAAAAGGCGAAGGAAACAAAGCTGGTAATGCTATCAAAGCCATTGAAGATTCTTATCAAAAGGAAGTATTTGATGAATTTGTGGAGCCAACTTTAATCTGTAATGGAGAAGAACCAGTGGCAACCATTGGAAAACATGATTCTGTTATTTTCTTTAATTTCAGACCGGATAGGGCTAGAGAAATTACAAGAGCAATAGTAGACCCAAATTTTGATGGATTTGAAAATAAAAAAGATTTAGATTTATATTATGTATGTTTTACGAATTATGATGAATCCATGCCAAATGTACACATTGCTTTTGAAAAAGAAGCATTATACAATACATTTGGAGAATATGTCAGTAAAAATGGATATACTCAATTACGTATTGCAGAAACAGAAAAATATGCTCATGTAACATTTTTCTTCAATGGAGGAGAAGAAAAACAATATCAAGGAGAAGACAGAATATTAGTGCCATCTCCAAAAGTAGAAACTTATGATTTAAAACCAGAAATGAGTGCTTATGAAGTAACAGAAAAGGTTTTAGAAGCCATCAAAAATGATAAATACGATTGTATTATACTGAATTATGCTAATACCGATATGGTAGGGCATACAGGAAGTTTGGAGGCAGCTATGAAAGCAGTCGAGACAGTAGATGAATGTGTTGGAAAAGTGGTAGAATTGGTAGAAGAAAAACAAGGAAACATATTAATTACAGCAGACCATGGAAATGCTGAACAAATGATAGATTATAGTACAGGAGAGCCACATACAGCACACACAACCAATCCAGTACCATTAATCTTAGTCACATCAGATGACACCTTAAAGTTAAAAGCAGGAGGAAAACTAGCAGATTTAGCACCAACGATGTTGGATTTAATGAATCTTAAAAAGCCAGGGGAAATGACAGGAGAGAGTTTATTAGATAGAGGATAAAAGGAATAAAAGGGATATGTTAAACCATACAAAAAAAATACAAGAAATATATGAAGACATACAACGAAAATTATTTTACATGATACCAGAAAAATGGGAAAAGTTATATCTTTATAGTTCTATCTTGGATGAACCAGACACAGAAGGAAAGACAGGAGAATTATTCTTTTATTACATTCCCAAAGGTATCTTTAAAAAGAAACCAGTTAATGTGTATGAAATACCAACTAAATTTAATTTAGATGAAAATCAATATATAAGATTAGTCCAAATCTTATATGGTAAAATAAAAGAATTAAGATACGAATTTGAAAAATCGGAAACAAAAGAAATTTGGACGAATTTAACCATGTCAATTCAAAGTTTAAAGTTCAAGGTGGAATATGATTATACCGATTTAACGCATAGTGATTTTTCAAGCTATGAAAGACATGTTATATGGCGTTATCAAAATTTAGGAATTGGTGAAGAACAAGTTAGTAAAGAAGATAGGGAGATTTTGAGACGTTATATGTTAGGTGCTAAAACATTAGCGAGAAAAGAGCATTATGATTCTGGTATCTATATCCGAGATATAGAAAATGTGATTGCTTATAGTAATGAAAATGCAAGTACACCAGATGTGGAAGAAATTGTAGAAACGACAGAGAAAAAGTTGAAAAATCAGCTGTTATTATCAAAAGAGGAAATAGAAAAAATGAAAGATAAGTAGTGTTATTGTTTTTATATATGTTTATTCTAATTATCAATGTTACTATAGTAAAGTTTATGATATTTTTTACTTGTAACTCCCAACTACATAACAGACTGTAAACCTAATTTTTAAGTTATTCAAAACTTAAAAATTAGGAAACAGTCTATAATTTGTCGGTCCCCACGAATTGTTATTTCATAAAAAATATAATAAACTTTAAAAGATAAGTATTGAAGAAAGAGAAGAAACAACATATATAAAATTATAAAATAAATGTAGAAATGAAAGGAGCAATTAAAAATGATTTATGCAAAAGAATTAGAAGAAATGTGTCCAGTAGCAAAAGGAGTAGACCATGGACCAGCACCAATTCCAGAAGAAGGAAAATGGGTAAAGGCAAAAGAAATTAAAGATATTTCTGGTCTAACACATGGTATTGGATGGTGTGCACCACAACAAGGAGCATGTAAATTAACTTTAAATGTGAAAGAAGGAATTATTCAAGAAGCATTAATTGAAACAATTGGATGTTCAGGAATGACTCATTCAGCTGCTATGGCAGGAGAAATTTTGACAGGAAAAACGTTATTAGAAGCTTTAAATACAGACTTAGTATGTGATGCTATTAATACTGCCATGAGAGAATTGTTCTTACAAATTGTATATGGTAGAACCCAAACAGCTTTCTCTGAAGGAGGTCTTCCAGTAGGAGCAGGATTAGAAGATTTAGGGAAAGGTCATACAAGCCAAGTTGGAACAATTTATTCAAGTTCTTTAAAAGGACCTAGATATTTGAATTTGGCAGAGGGATACATAGTAGAGATTGGTTTAGATAAAAATGACCAAATCATTGGTTACAAATATGTTCATTTAGGTAAAATGATGGATAATATTAAGGTTGGAATCGAACCAAATGAGGCAATTGAAAAGGCTTCTGGTACGTACGGAAGATTTGATGAGGCTGTGAAAAAGATTGACCCAAGAGAAAACTAATTAAAATCAGCAATCTGCACATTGAGTTAGCTGTGTGAAGTGAAACGAACTACAGATAACTTATGCAATCGAACATAGTGAGATTGTAATCGTTATAAATTTCGACGTACCAACGTACGCCTTCAGCCCGCCTATTTTTATAATAATGCACATCTCACTAATTTTAATTAGTTTTAACAGTAAAACGAATGAAAAGCAATATACCACTTTTGCTTCGTTTTAGATAATTAATGAGATGGGGGAAATAAAGTGAAATTTGGATTAGATGAAAAAGTTATAGAAGATATAGTGAATATTCTAAGAAAATATGAAGAAGTTGAAAGTGCAAAGATATTTGGCTCACGAGCAAGAGGAGATTATCGAAAAGCATCAGACATAGATATTGCTTTATTTGGAGATAATTTAACATTTTCAATTAATACAAAGATATTTTTTGAAATTGATGATTTATATTTACCTTATAAAATAGATTTAATTAATTTTAATAGTATAAGTCCAGATAATATAATAAAAGACAATATATTAAGAGAAGGAGTTGAATTTTATGCCAAATAATATAGTGGAAAGTTATAAAACCTTCAAAAGAGCATATTTAAAACTAAAAGAATTTGTAGAAACAGATAATGGAAGCGAAAAAGACAGAGGTGCTATTATTAATGCCTATCAATATACATTTGAACTTTTGTGGAAAACATTACAAAAATATATGCAGCAATTAGAAATGTTGGATGAACTAGGACCAGGGAATGTTATTAGAACTGCTTTTCAATATAATATCATCGATAACGGCTCCATCTACATGTCCATGTTGAAAAATAGAAACTTAATCACACATACCTATAAAGAAGATGTAGCAGAAGAAATTTATACACGAATTAAAGAAGAATATATGGAAGAATTAGAGAATTTTATAAGAAATTTTGATAATAAGATATTAAAAAACGAATATAAAAAATAAGGAGGAATAAAAATGGCAGTAACATTTGAAAGTTATGAAAGAAGGATTGACCAAATCAAACCAGTCATGGAAAAATACGGAATCAAAGATTTCGAAGATGCATTAGAAATATGTAAAGAAAAAGGATTTAATCCATATGAAATTGTAAAAGGAGTACAACCAATTTGTTTTGAGAATGCAGCATGGGCTTATACCTTAGGGGCAGCAATTGCTATTAAGAAAGGGTGTACCAAAGCAGCAGATGCAGCAAAAGCAATTGGAGAAGGATTACAAGCATTTTGTATTCCAGGTTCTGTGGCAGATGACAGAAAAGTTGGATTAGGACACGGAAACTTGGCTTCTATGCTATTATCAGAAGACACAAAATGTTTTGCTTTCTTAGCAGGACATGAGTCTTTTGCAGCAGCAGAAGGAGCAATCGGAATTGCCAAATCAGCCAACAAAGTTAGAAAAGAACCATTAAGAGTTATCTTAAATGGACTGGGAAAAGACGCAGCACAAGTGATTTCAAGAATCAATGGATTTACCTATGTAAAAACAGATTTTGATTTCTTCACAGGAAAAGTAAAAGTTGTAGAAGAAATTCCATATTCTGACGGAGAAAGAAGCAAAGTTAGATGTTATGGAGCAAATGATGTAAGAGAAGGTGTAGCTATCATGTGGATGGAAGATGTAGATGTTTCTATTACAGGTAACTCAACCAACCCAACAAGATTCCAACATCCAGTAGCAGGTACCTACAAAAAAGAAAGATTAGCACAAGATAGAAAGTATTTTTCAGTTGCCTCAGGTGGAGGAACAGGAAGAACCCTTCACCCAGACAATATGGCAGCTGGACCAGCTTCTTATGGAATGACAGATACGATGGGAAGAATGCATTCCGATGCACAATTTGCAGGTTCATCATCAGTACCAGCACATGTTGAAATGATGGGATTAATCGGAATGGGTAATAACCCAATGGTTGGTGCATCAGTAGCTGTAGCTGTTGCAGTAGAAGAAGCTATGAAATGAGACAATCGGGACAGGTTTCATTTGTCTCAAAAATCAAGTAGAAAAATGTCAAGTACAATAGTTATTTTATAACTTTTGCATTTGGCATTTTTTAAATAGAAAAAACTACTTTTTATAGAATTTAAATGTAAAAAATTTCCATATCATATATAATTATACTATCTTAAGCAGAAAGACCAACTATAAAAAGTCAAGCATTTTTTGAAAAAAATAAAAAAAGT
>CAOJZE010000106.1 GCA_948466095.1 uncultured Clostridium sp. | reverse complement strand
TTCCCAGTTTGCACAAAATATTAAATTTATTTTTTCAAAAAACCGAAACTTAAATCAAGATAGTAGTTGTGAAAAGTCTCATTATTGTATATAATAAGAAAAGCAACTCTATAGATTGCATAGCGAAGGTAAGTAGAACCACGTTTAGAAATTTTCATTGATGAGGCTTGAAAATTCCCAGATTGTTTAATAACTGGATCTAAACCAGCGAATGCTAGCAATTTAGAAGGGTTGCTAAATTTTTTAATGTCATCAATTTCACTAATAATCATAGCACCTAAAGTATAGCCAATACCAGGAATTGTCAGTATAGGTGAGTTTATGATTTCCATAAGAGTCATGATACTAATATCAATATCTTTAATTTGTTTTTGATATAAGTATAATTGTTTAATAAGACATTGTATTTGCAACTCAATAGCAGGATTATCTAATCCTATACTTTCTTTAGCTAAGTTCTTTAATTCTGAGTCTCTTTCTTGATTGTATCTACCATGAGAATTGTTGTAGAGTAAATTAGTTAAACCATCAATTCTGGCAGAACGAATAGCCTTAGCAGAAGAATATTTTTCAAGCAAAGCATAAGCTACTTTTAAATGTAAATTACCTTTAAAAAAGTGTGCTAATTCTGGAAATACAATATCTAAACATCCAGTTAATTGAGTTTTAATTCTAGTTTGTTGCTGAATCATTTCGAGCCTAAACCTAGAAAGATTTCTAAGTTTAATCATATCAATGTTTTTAGATGAAACTAGAGAATATTTTTTAAGCATTAAACATTGAACAATTAACATGGTATCAATCTTGTCAGTCTTGATTTTTCTAATGTTAGAATCACGAAGAGAATCGGTTTGAATAGGGTTAATTACTGCAATAGAATAATTACGTTCGAACAGAAACTGAATAACATTTTCTGAATAATGACCAGTAGATTCTAGCCCAATTAGGCAATCTTGAAAATTCTCAATTTCTTAAGTAATTTCATAAAACCTATACGAGAATTTTCAAAAGGAAAAGGTTTTACGATAACTTTACCATCTGAGGTAACAACAGACGAAAAGTGTTTAAATTTGGCGATATCAATGCCGATGTAAACCATAGTGTTTACCTCCTGTAATAAAATTTATCAACAACTGTGACAACACCTAACTAGTTTTATTACTTGTAACCTTGCGTGAAATGAAAGATCAAAGTCTTATATAACTAATTACCAATTAGTAATAAAACTGTGGCAATATTCTTTCATCAGTAGTTAAAACTACAAGGAAGGATAAGAGTCCACAGCGTCAACATAATAATTATATCATATAGGATGAACTAATATAATTATTAAATATAAAGGTTTATAGGTAAATCCTTTATTAAAAACCTAAATATATTATACAAGCAGGTAGAATTATCCATGAGGGAAAATAAGGCAATAAGAGATGAGAAGAGCATAAGACAAGGAGGGAGAGAAGAAGGTAGACAAGAAAAGCAAAAAGAAATTGCAAAAGAACTTTTAAAATTAGGAATGAAGCTTTCGGATATTCAACAAGTTACGAAATTAACAAAAGAGGAAATACAGAAAGTATAAATAGATGGTAACATTTAAAAAGAGCAACATTTAGGTTGCCCTTTACTTTATAATTTTATAATTTTTAGTGTGCATCTGTCAAAGTTTGTTTTAAAGTAACTTTTATAATAGTACCCTCTTGTACCTGCTCATCTTTTAAATAATCTTGTGAAATAACAATACCAGCTCCTTCTATATTAATATTCAAATTTTGAGATTTCAAAGCATTCGAAGCTTCTGAAGCATTCATACCTTTTAAATCTGGAACCTTTACTGAGGTAGAAATACTGCTTCCTTGTCCATAAAGAACAATCATAGAATTTTTAGCAAGTGAATTTCCTGGTTTTGGAGTTTGTTCCTGTACGAGAAGAGTGTTAGCATCGCCATCTACATAAACTTTAGTAGCGAATCCAGTTGCTTTTAATATTTTTTCAGCTTCTGCAACCGTTTTATTTCGAACATCAGGAACGGTAATATAATGATTAGAATTAGAACTACTAGAAGAACTTTCATCAGAAGGAACTCCCAAGTAAGGCAAAATCTCAGATAACATTTGAGATACGACTGGACCAGCCACTTGTCCACCTTGATGTCCATTATCTCCTTTTGGATTATACAAGGTAAGCAATAGTACAATTTGTGTATCTTCGATTGGAGAAATTGCTACATAGGAAGCTACATAGCCTTCTTCAGCATTTGCTTCTGTTGGCTCAGAAGTACCAGTTTTTCCTCCAATAGAGTAACCAGCTACAGCAGCATGTCTACCAGAGCCATTTGTTACAACAGATTCCATCATAGATTTAACCTTTTCTGATGTTTGTTTTGAAATTACTTGTCTAATTTGGGTAATAGGCATTTCGGTTGTAGTACCTGTGTCGGTATTCGTTATTTCTTTTACAATACGAGGCTTCATTAATATACCATCATTTGCAACACAAGAAATAGCAGTAGCCATTTGAAGAGGGGTAACATTTAATCTTTGACCAAATGACATGGTAGCAAGTTCGACGGGTCCTACATTATCTAAATTTTGAAAGATACTGTTTTGTTCCCCATATAAACCAGAATTAGTAAAGTCAAATAGACCAAAAGCTTGATAATATTTATATAATGTTTCAGGACCAATTCTTTTTCCTAATTGCATGAAGGCAGGGTTACAAGAATTACATAGTGCTTGTCTTAAATTTTGAACACCATGAGGTTCTTTACGCCAACATTTAATTTTTATGGAAGAACCAGTAATGTCTTCAAATTCTTCGTAACCTTTACAATAAAAGTCACCAGATTTATCAGGGATGGTAATATTTTCTTCGAGTGCTACCGATGCCGTTATTACTTTAAAAGTAGAGCCAGGTTCATAGGTTTCAGCAACAGATTTATTTGCCCACATTTTATATAATGCTTCACTTTTTTCTTCTGGTGTAAGAGAAGCATAAGTTTGAGCTAAAGTGGAGTTTGGTGTGTAAGGTGAGTTTAGGTCATAGTCTGGATAAGAAGACATAGCAATAATATCACCTGTTTTTGGCTTGATAGCAATAACATTTCCACCTCTAGAGCATTTATTATCTTCTACTGCTTGTTTTAAATATTTTTCTACAATGGATTGGATATGTAAATCAATGGTAAGTGTTAAATCACTACCATTTTCAGCAGAAATATAAGTTTCTTCTGCATTTGGAATTTCTTGCTGGTCACTACCTTTTGAGCTTACAATTTTACCAGGCGTACCCGTTAATACAGATTCCCATTTTGCTTCAATACCACTTAAGCCTTGATTATCATTTCCACAAAAACCAATTACATGGGAGGCAACGGTACTATAAGGATAGTATCTTTTACTATCTTCATCAATATTAATACCAATGGTAATTTTATTTTCTTCCATCCATTGTTTTAATTGGTCAACTTTTTCTTGTTCAACTTTCTTTATAATGGTTTCTACTTGTGATTTACTACTTACTTTTTCTAAAATTTCGTCATAATTCAAATCAAAAATTTCGGATAGTCCTTTGGCAACTTTCTCTTTGTAATCTTTGGTGTCAACCTCATTACTTTTTACAATTTTTGTGGGATTAATTGTTACGGTGTCTACTTGTGCTCCAATGGCAAGAGCTTTTCCAGTTGAATCATATATATTGCCACGTTTTGGACTTATAATTTGATTAATGGTTTGTTGCTGATAGGCTCCTTCTTTTAAAGAGTTACCTTGTACAAACTGTATAAAGCCAATTCTACCAACTAAGAAAATAAAGATTAAAATGGTAAGAATTAATAAAGCTCTTAATTTATTAGTATGAATTAGATTTTTTGATTCTAGTCCTGTTTTTAATTTTATTACTTTATTGTTAGCGTTTTTTGCTTTTTTCTTTTTTTTGTTTGCCATATTCCTCATTCCTTTTTTCATTAGAGTCGTTTCAATTATTGTATCTTAAAAATAGTTAAAAATCAATAAAAGTTGAAAAAATATATAAGATATAATATAATGTTGCTACAATTTATGGCTTAAAGAAATTTATTAGCATTTTTTCTAAAGTAACTCTTAGGCTGCAGACCAACTGTAACTAAAGTAACAGTTGGTAACCTTATTGGCAATGTCGTCAACTTAAGGCTAAAAGTACTGAAAATACTAAAATAAAGCTATTCAAAAAAACTCAATTATGATACAATAAATAAAAAATGGAGAAGCAAATGATAAATATAATTGAGAAAGTAAATGAAAGAGTAAATAAAGTAGAAAAAATGAAGAAATATAAAAAGAAGAATAGTTTTACCAGAAAAAGGAAATTAGGATTTAAGAATATAATAGTAGGAATATTAACAAGTGCAAAACATAGTTTATCGATAGAAATAGATAAACTAATAAGCAAAATAGATACAAATGGATATGTAGAATATTCAAAACAGGCGTATTCAAAAGCTAGACAAAATTTAAAACCAGAGGTGTTTTTAGATTTAAACAAAACGGTATTAAAAGACATATACAATAAAGAATATAAAACATATAAAGGATATCGAGTATCGGCAATAGATGGCTCTGTAATAGCATTACCCAATACAGAATATATGAAAAAGAAATATGGAGTATACAATGAAAATAAAGTAGAATACCCAGCAGGAAAAATGAGTGTAAGATATGACGTGTTAAATAAAGTAATATTAGACCAAGATATAATAGGATACAAAGAAAGTGAAAGAAAATCAGCAGATAAATTTATAGGGAATATAAAAAAGGGAAAAAGAGAACTAGTAATATTAGATAGAGGATATCCATCAGTAAAGCTACTAAAGAATATGCAAGAAAAAGAAATAAAATATATATTTAGAGTATCAAAATCATTTTTAAAAGAAATAAATGAATTTACAAAAGGCAAAGAAATGGATAAAGATATAGTAATAGAAATAGACCAAACAAGGATATCGCATAATGAAATAGCAAAAGTAAAAGGCAAAATAGTATTATATATAAGATGTGTGAGAATAGATTTAGAAAACATAGAAGAAATACTAATAACAAATTTAGAAAGAGAAGAAATAACAGTAGAAGACTTAAAATATTTATATAAAAAAAGATGGGAAATAGAAACAAACTACAATACAATGAAAAACGTATTAGAGTTAGAGAACTATACAGGAGAAACAGACATAGCAGTAAAACAAGATTTCTATGCTACAATATTATTGATAAATATAAGTACAATATTAGTAAAAGAAGCCCAAGAAGAAATAGATAAGAAGAAAAGAAAAACGAAATATAAATATAAAGTAAATATAAATGTAGCAGTAGGAATATTTAAAAAAGAATTAATAGATATATTATTAGAAGAAGACAAAGAAATAGCAACAATAAGATACAATAAATTAATTAAAAAAATAAGTAAGCACATACAACCAATAAGAGATGGTCGCAAATATAATAGACCATTAAATCATATTGTAAAATACGGTGGGCGAACCAATAAAAGGGCACTGTAATCAGCTATGCAAGCTAATTACAGCCTTAAGTTGACGACATTGCCTTATTGGTCCCCCCGAAATGTTACTTTATAAAAAATATAATAAATTTCTTTAAGAAAATAAAAAGAGGTAAAAGTAAATGAGTACAATTTTGGAAGAAACTAAATTTATTATGAAACAATATCATATAAAGGCAAATAAGTCTTTTGGACAGAATTTTTTAATTCGTGAAGAAGTTGTGGAATCCATTGTAGCAAGTAGTCAAATTGAAAGGGAAGATTTAGTAATTGAAATTGGTCCTGGACTTGGTACATTAACTAAATATTTGCTAGAAAAAGCAGGAAAAGTGATTGGGATAGAATTGGATAAAAAGATGATAAATATTTTGGAAGATAGATTTTCGCTTTACGAAAATTTTGGACTAATTAATGAGGATGTATTAAAAGTAGATTTGAGGAAATTAATAGAACAGGAAAAGAAAAATACTAATATGAAACAGGTAAAAATAGTAGCCAATTTACCATATTATATAACGACTCCAATTATTATGAAACTGTTAGAGGAGGAATTGCCATTAGAAAGCATAACCGTAATGATACAAAAAGAAGTAGCAGATAGATTAATTGCTCTACCAGGAGATAAAGAAACTGGGGCTATTACTTATCGTGTATATTATTATGCACAAGCACAAGGAATCATAGAGGTCCCAAAGGATTCCTTTATACCAGAGCCAGAGGTGACATCAAAGATTATTAGGTTAAACATTAGAAAGGAGCCAATTATCAAGATTGAAAATAAAGAGTTTATGTTTAAAATCATAAAGTATGCTTTTATGCAAAAAAGAAAAACATTATTGAATGCATTAGTGAATACAAAGGTTTTTAAGAATAAGGAGGAAGGAACCAAAATTTTAGAAGAATTAGGAATGGATACTAATATAAGACCAGAGAACCTAACATTGGAAGATTATGCCAATATTACAAATTATATGAATTCGTCAAGTGAAAAGTTAAATGCAATTCTGTAAAGTAAATGCAATTTGTATGATT
>CAOJZE010000105.1 GCA_948466095.1 uncultured Clostridium sp. | reverse complement strand
GTCACAAAATATAAATAAATTGTTTTAATAATGCAATTTTTTGTGACAAAAAGGGGCGCCCCTCTTGTCACAAATCTGTCTCTCTTTTCTAAAAAGGAGAAATGATGAAAGAGTTAAAAATATTATATTTATATCCCGATATTTTAGAATTATATGGAGATTTTGGAAATATCCAAGTTCTACGCTATCGACTAGAACAACGTGGATTTCAAGCTGTTATTGAAACTTACTCCATTGGTGATACGCCTCCTGATTTTAAAAGCTATGACTTAGTTTTTGCCGGTCGGAGGTGCTGACCAAGAACAAGGAATCCTAGCTCAAGATTTAATCCAATATAAAGATTCTATCCAAGAAGCTATTGATAGTGGAGTCTTTTTCTTGTTGATTTGTGGCTCTTATCAATTATTTGGTAAGTATTATAAAGATGTGGAAGGAAATGTTATTCCTGGCTTAGAAATTTTTGATTATTATACAGAAGCTATGAATAATAGAAAAAAAAGATGTATTGGTAATATTGTGATTGAAACAGAATTAAATAACAAGAAAACCAAAATTATTGGATTTGAAAATCATGGTGGACAAACTTTTAATATTATGACCCCTTTTGGAACTGTTTTGTCTGGAAATGGTAATCAATTTTCTGATGTCGGAGAAGGATTTTTTCAAAAAAATGTGATTGCTACTTATTTACATGGTCCTCTTCTTTCAAAAAATCCAGAACTTGCTGATTATATTATCAAATATTGTTTGGATAGAAAGTATCAAGAGGATACTGTTTTAGAGCCTTTAAATGATGAATTTGAAAATAGATGTAGGGAACAATTATTTCTGAAATTTTTAAATAACTGAATCATACCATACTAATAATTGCCAAGAAGGACAAGCCTTTTTGGCAATTTTTCTAACTTCAAATTGAATTTTTGATGCTAAAAAATAAAATATATGACACACAATTTGGAAGAACTCTTATTTTTTTGTCAATTCATAACTTTGTTCAATTAATTCTTTTACTAGTTCGCCATCTACCTTTTCATCTATAATAATAGTATTCCAATGCTCTTTATTCATATGATAAGCTGGCATAATATAGTCATAGTTATTCCTTAATAATTCTGAATACTCTGGGTCTGTCTTTACATTCAGATACAGTTTACCATGCACTTTCATTATCAAGGCAAACCATTTATTATTACTAAGATGTTTCATTGTGACAGAAAAAGTATCATTGGGAAACGGACAATCTTCATACGTATTTGGTAATTCTAAACAATATTTTATAATCTCTTCTCGCTTCATTTTCCTCTCCTTTGGTTTCCAAGAGGTCCGTCCCTCTTGGCAATCTTTTTACAAATGCATTACTCTCTGTTTAATTTCCTTTGTCTTTCCCACATTCCAAAAATTCTCACCCAAGTAACCACACGTTCTTCGTACCACTGTCATTTTGCTATGGTCTTTATTCCCACAATTTGGGCATTCCCACTCATTGTCTTTATTGATAATAATTTCTCCATCAAATTCACATTCATGACAAAAATCTGATTTCGTATTAAATTCGGCATATTGAATGTTATCATAAATAAATTTTACAACCGTCTCTAACGCTTTTAAATTTTTATTCATATTTGGTATTTCAATATAAGAAATAGAACCGCCAGAAGATATTTTTTGAAATTCGCTTTCAAAAGCCAATTTATCAAAAGCATTAATTTTTTCCCTTACATCCACATGATAAGAATTCGTATAATAGCCTTTATCTGTCACATCTTTAATCGTTCCAAATTTTTCTTTATCAATGCGAGCAAATTTATAACATAAACTCTCTGCTGGTGTGCCATATAAAGCAAATCCAATATTCGTTTCTTTTTTCCATTTGTCTGTTGTTGCCCTCAAATATTTCATCAATTTTTGAGCAAATTCATGTCCCTTCTCTGTCGTTTGGGATTCGCCTGTCATTAGCTTGGTTACTTCGTATAATCCAATATAGCCTAAAGACATGGTTGAATAGCCACCCAACAATAATTTATCAATGGTTTCCCCTTTTTGTAAACGAGCAATGGCTCCATATTGCCAATGAATTGGGCTGATGTCTGATTTCGTTCCTAATAGTGCATAATGTCTACACATTAGAGCTTCTTTGCATAGTTCTAGTCTTTCGTCTAATTCTTGCCAAAACTTTTCTTCGTCACCATCTGCTACGATTCCAATTTGTGGTAAATTGATACTTACTACCCCTTGATTAAATCTTCCTTCAAATTGATAATTCCCCTTTTCATCTTTCCATGGTGATAAAAAGCTTCTACAACCCATTGGGCTAAATACATTACCTTCATAGTTCTCACGCATCTTTTTAGCAGAAATATAATCTGGATACATTCTTTTAGCAGAACACTCAACCGCTAATTGGGTCAAATAATCGTATTCTCCCCCTGTCAAATTATTACATTCATCTAATACATAAACTAGCTTTGGAAAAGCTGGTGTCACATAAACGCCATTATCATTTTTAATTCCTTGTAATCTCTGTTTGATTACCTCCTCAATAATCATGGCATTTTCTTTGCTATATGGGTCATCTTTTTCCAAATGTAAAAATAATGTGACAAATGGTGATTGCCCATTGGTTGTCATTAAAGTATTAATTTGATATTGAATGGTTTGTACTCCTGCTCTTAGTTCTACTTGTAATCTATCTTGTACAATCTCTTCCAGTGTGTCTTCTGGTATTTTTCCTTGATATTTTTCTTGCATTTCTTCTTTGAATTTGTCATAGCTTTTTCTTAGATATTTTCCTAAATGAATCATATCTACAGATTGCCCACCATATTGATTGCTGGCTACTGCTGCAATAATTTGCGTTGTAATGGTACATGCCACTTGAAAACTTTTTGGCGTTTCAATCATCTTTCCATTCATGACAGTTCCATTGTCTAACATATCTGCTATATTGATTAAACAACAGTTAAAAATTGGTTGCACAAAATAATCAGCATCATGGAAATGTAAAACACCCTCTTCATCTGCTTTGACTATCTTTTCTGGCAATAACAATCTTTTGGTCAAGTCTCTGGAAACTTCCCCAGCTATATAATCTCTTTGGGTAGAAGCCAATAAGGTATTTTTGTTGGAATTTTCCTCTGCCAACTCTTTGTTTTCATTTCTAAGTAACCCTAGAATAGACTCATCTGTTGTATTTTGCTTTCTTACCAAAGCTCTAGTATAACGATACACAATATATTTTTTAGCCAACTCATATTTGTCAATTTCCATTAACTTTTCTTCTATAATATCTTGAATGTCTTCCACTAACATTCTTTTCTTATTCGATTCTTCAATATATGCAATGATATTTTTAATATCTTCTTTGGTCGCTCTTTCTTTTGCTCTTACTTCCTCATTTGCCTTTTCAATCGCAATTTTTATCTTCTCTCTATCGTAGTCAACTGCTCTTCCATCTCTTTTAATAATTTTCATGTTCCTTCCCCTTTTCTTTTTTCTGCATGTTCTTATTATATAAAAAGATTTTTTCTTTTCTGTTGCAAAAGCAACTAACATAGTTTTCCATTTTCTAAATATGCTTTCATGTAAGTTTTTGTCGAATATGACATTTGTATTACAATTATATTACAATGATTTTGGGGACGGAGGAAAAAATCATGATGAATTTTAATATGCTAATTTAGATATTAATTCAATATATACTAATCATGATTTTTTCCTCCGTCCCCAAAATCATTGTTCCGAAAATTAGTTGCATTTGCAACGTTTTTTTGTTATAATCAAGACGAGGAGAAAATAAAATGGACATTAATTTTAATATAGAAGAACTAATTGACAAATTTGAAAAAAGTTGCCATAGAGTACAAAAAAAGACCTTTTCCAAAAATGAGGTCATTACTAGTTATATCAAAAAAAGAAATCAATTTTGCATTTTAACAAGTGGAAATGCAGACTTAGTACGTTATGACTTAAATGGTAACAGAACCATTGTAGAACATTTTTCTAAAAATGATGTTTTTGGAGAAGTGTTTTATACGATTACTACTAATAATGAGTTATTGGTAGAAGCTCGCGAAAAATGTGAGGTACTTTTCTATGGTTATAATGATATTCATACAAAATGTAGAAATACTTGTAAATTCCATCAAGAACTAGCAGAGGATTTGCCAGAATTAATTTTGAGTAAAGTTACCGATTTAAACATGAGAATTGAATTACTTACCAAAAGGTCGATTCGTGATAAACTGATTGGCTATTTTTCTATGTTGTCTACTAGAAATTTAAGTAAATCTTTTTCTTTACCTTTTTCTTTGACCGATTTGGCTGATTATCTAAGTGTTGACCGAAGTGCTATGATGCGAGAATTAAAGCTTTTGAAGGAAGAGGGGTTCATCGAAAAAAATGGTACTAAAATTACTTTGCTTTATAAATAAAAAACAAGGAAAAATTAGATAGAATGATAAAAAGCAACGAACTGGCAATAAAGAATTTCAGCCAGTTCGTTACTTTTACATCAGATTTTACATAACTTTACAAATTTCACTTGCCTCTAACTTAACCTTCTTTTCCTCTCCTGTTGCCATATTCTTAACATTAGCTGTATTCGTAGCAAGCTCATCTTCTCCTATCACAACTACATAAGGGATTTTCAATTTATCGGCATACTTAAACTTAGCTTTTAATTTTTTATCATTTAGATATACCTCTGTATTTACACCAAGTTTTCTCAAATCAGTCGCCAATTTAATGGGTTGTTCTAAATCCTCTATCATTGGTATAATCAATACTTGTGACACTGACTTTTGTTGTGCTTGGATTAAATTTAATTCATTTAATTTATAAAATAATCTCGTTAAGCCAATGGAAACTCCAACACCTGGTAGCTTTTTATCGGTATAATATTCTGCCAAATTCTCATATCTTCCGCCAGAACATACGCTACCAACCTCTCTGTAATCATTTAAAAAAGTTTCATAAACGGTTCCTGTATAATAATCCAATCCTCTTGCAATGGTTAAATCCACTTTAAAATTGCTATCTGGAACGCCAAATAATCGAATATTTTTTACCACTTGTTTTAATTCTTCTACTCCTTTGGCATATGTCTCATTTTCGATTCCTAAGTTTTCTAAACTTTCTATTTTTTCATCCGAATTTCCCTCTATTTCAATAAAATTCATAATGGTTTCAATTTCAGTTTTTTCTACCTTTAATTTAGCTAATTCTTCTATTACGGATTCTTTTCCTATTTTATCAATTTTATCAATAATTCTTAAAATCTCAACGGCATTTTCTTTTTGCCCTAAACTTTCAAACAGACCATTTAATATTTTGCGGTTATTAATACAAATGGTAAAATTGTCAAATCCCAATTCTTTGAATATCGTATAAATAACACTTGGAAGCTCTGCATCATTCATAATTGCTAAGTCTTCATCTCCAATGACATCGATGTCACATTGATAAAATTCACGAAATCTTCCTTTTTGTGTTCTTTCGCCACGATACACCTTTCCAATTTGGTACCTCCTAAAAGGGAAGCTAAGATTGCCATAATTTTTAGCAACATATTTGGAAAGTGGAACGGTTAAATCAAATCTTAAAGATAAATCCGTTTCCCCTTTGTTAAATCGATAAATTTGCTTTTCGGTCTCCCCTCCTGCTTTGGCTAGTAATACCTCTGATAGCTCTATTACTGGTGTATCTAATGGCAAAAATCCAAATTTTTGATAGGTATTTTCTATGGTTTGTTTCATTTGCTCAAATAAAATTTGCTCATTTGGTAATAGCTCCATAAATCCCGCTAATGTTCTTGGTTCTGTTTGATTCATTTTATCACTTCTTTCTTCTTATTTTGATTGAGAGGCATTGGAAAAAAAACCAACGCCTCTTGTACCCATGACAATAAGTTTCTTACCTGGTTGCCCAAATTTTTTCTATCATCGCTTTCCCTGAAGAAATTGCATGATAGCAATTTGCAACTGGTAATCCCTGTTCTACAGTAACAACAACAAACCAGTTGGAATTTCCAACCTTTTTTCTGCTCATTGCTAATGCTGTTTCTGGTAATAGTACCACCTCTAGAACTGTTTCTCCTGATGAAGAAACAACATCATACTGCCAAAATTGCCTTCTTTGTACAGTATAACCTATTTCCTCAAATTTCCGAACATCAACTTGCACATTTTCTTTTAGTGCTATCATAGGACCTCCTTTGCCTAACTCAAAGTTTGAATACAACATGGCTATTATACATTAATTTCACCCAATTTGCAACACTTTCAAAACAATTTAGGCTTCAACTCTAGATAAATCGGTTTTTCATCTTTAAGCATAGCCATCATGCCATGACCTGGATACACAATCGTTTCATCTGGCAAAACCATAATTTTCTCTTCAATGGACTTCATAATATCCTCTCTACTAGAAGTCGGTAAATCCGTTCTTCCCCAAGTACCTCTAAAAATAGTATCACCCGAAAACAAGCACTTCTCTTCTTCACAATAAAGACTAGTACTCCCTTTCGTATGACCTGGTGTATGAAGAACCTTAAACTCTATATTTCCTAAATGAATCAAATCCCCATCATCGATTCTAGAATCAGCCTCTAATTCAATCTCTCCCACACCAATATAGGGAGTCAAATTAATATTAGGATTATTCAAGCCGTCACTATCTT
>CAOJZE010000104.1 GCA_948466095.1 uncultured Clostridium sp. | reverse complement strand
ATTGTATGAGAAAAGAATCTATTTTTAATAAAAAATAGAATAACTTTTTAAATATTATAGTTTCTTAAATATATTCACACTATCTATTTTTTCCCAACTACACTCTATTTTATTAGCAGAATCTAAATATTTTCTTCCAAAATGTCCACCATTACAAGTTTCAGAATAAATTGGATTACGCAATTGTAGTTTATCAATAATACCCTTAGGTGACAAATCAAAATGTTCATAAATCGCTTTAATCATTTTATCTTCTTCCACTTGATTGGTTCCCTTACAATCCACATAAATAGAAATTGGTTGTGCCACTCCTATGGCATAAGACAATTGAATTAAGCATTCTTTCGCAATGCCAGAAGCTACAATATTTTTAGCCAAATATCTTGCCATATAGGCTGCACTTCTATCCACTTTGGTAGGGTCTTTTCCAGAAAAAGCTCCTCCTCCATGTGGTGCATAGCCACCATATGTATCAACAATAATTTTTCTACCCGTTAAACCAGCATCTCCTTCTGGTCCACCAATAACAAATTTTCCAGTTGGATTGATTAATATTTTAAAATCTGTATTCAAGTTATACTTTTGAGCAATTTTCTTCATAATTTCTTCTTGAATAAAGTTTTTGAACTCTGTTTCGTTGTAATCTTCTGTGTGTTGAATAGACATTAACATGGTATCAATTTTTGTTGTCTCTCCCTCTACATACTCTAAAGTTACTTGTGATTTCATATCTGGACCAGCAAATCTAAATTTCCCCTCTTGACGTAATTGTGTCGCTAATTTTACCAAATCATGTGCCATTGTAATAGCAAGTGGCATATATTCTGGTGTTTCGGTATTGGCATAACCAAACATAATACCTTGGTCTCCTGCCCCTCCTACATCTACACCTTGTGCAATATCTGGTGATTGCTTACTAAGTAAGTTCAAAACTCTTGGTGTATACGTATATCCTATTTTCTTTATGGTATCTTTTACAATTTGTTCTACATTAATATTAGCACTTGTAGAAATTTCTCCTGACAACACAATAAAATCATCTTTTGCCATTGTCTCACATGCTACTCTTGCATTTTTATCCTCTCTTAAACAGCTATCCAAAACACTATCTGATATCATATCACATACATGGTCTGGATGCCCTATTGATACTGCTTCTGACGTAAATAAATTTCTTTTCTTCATTTTTTATTCCATTCCTTTCTTTCTATCTATATGACTCATATCAGTTTAGAAAAGAATTGTTATTTGACTAGGCACACAAGTTTGAAATCTATGAGGCGTACTTGTGTACGTTGATTAGATTTCAAATGAAGTGTAACAACGTCAAATGGCAATTATTTTCTAAACTTTCTCAAATCTCTAAGTGGCTTTGTAAACCTCCACGACTTAGAATTTGCCATTGCATACAACTCTTCTTTTAATCTTTGATTTTCTTCCAACAATTGTTTTGTTTCCAGTAAGGTAGCATCTTGTTTTTTTCCTAATTGATAATATTTCTCATAAAAAGGTTTCATAGAAGAATCTATCTTAATCAACTCTTGTTTCGCCAAATCAACCTCTGTATCAAATTGCTCCATGCTTGCTTCTACAAAAAACGAATTGGCAAAAAAGTCAAACTGACCATTTTTAATAATATCTAGATATGCCTTTTTCTCATCATATGCAATCGCTATCTTTTCATCTGGCAAATAGGCATATGGCGTATAATCTTGTAACTTGTCCTCATTTGGTTGATAAGCATCTGAAAATATAACATTTGGTAATTTATAATCTGGCATTGGATAATAGAATTTGGTATATTTAAAACCACTATCTCCTAATATTTCTTTCAATTGTTTTTTTCCAAAAGTTCGAACTCCTTTTTTATTTTCATATCCTAAAATACCATCATACACTTTTGCTGTATGGTCTTCTGGCACACCGCTAAAATATTTCATACCATATTGATTTTCAATGGCTATCAATAATTTTCCATCTTCTTTTAAAAGTGATTTAATTTGTACTAAAAAGTCATGAAATGGATTATCTGAATTGGTATATACTGGTGCATATTCTAGCACGCCGATTAAAGTAATATAATCAAACTTTTTATCAAATTTAATATCATTAAAATTCCCAACCATAATTTCTAAATTTTCTTTGTCTTGGCATCTTGCTTCTATGGCGGAAGCTCTTTGTTTTGACAATTCAACAGCTGTTACTTGTTTTGCTTTATCACATAAAGCACCAGTAATGGCTCCCATTCCAGCTCCTATTTCTAAGACCTCACTATTTTCCTTAAAAGGATACCAATTGACAATATTTTTTCGAATTGGTGTGATATGATAAAAAACTGGCCATCTTATATCTTTCTTAAATATCTCTTGATGGTTACCTTCTCCCTGCTCTTTCAAATATTGAATGATGTCTTTTTCAATATCTCCATCAGAATAATTGTCTTGTCCTGTATAAAAATCAAAATTTACCTTCATGAATCACTACTCCTAATAACATTTATTTCACTTTTCAAATCGATAACTCCTAAGCAATCTCGATAACTAATTATTTCTACAAAAAGAGCATCGTATTTTCGGTCAAATACTTCCAAGTCTCCACTATCATTAAATTTCGTACAACCAAAAGAAAGCGTATATCTTTCTGGAGCTAATGGAAATGTCTGTTTAAATTCTACCGTTACCATATCTCCTTTTTGATACGTTCCCGTTAATACTTTATAGGCTTTGGTATTACAGCCACCTAATTCTAATCCTTTAAAATCTTTCACTGCTAGTGCAAAAATAGGTTCATCGATAAACTCATTGAATTTTACTTTCATTCTTACGATGTATTCCTCTTCATTATTAATGGCTGACTGACAATTTCCTTTTTTATCAAAAATGCCATAATCTATGATTTCCGCTTTTCCATTCCCATAAGACAACATGTCCGAATTTTGCATAAAGCTTTGTTTCCATACTTGAGCATCATCAATTGGTATCTCTTCTTCCTTGTCTTCTTGTGCGATTTCTAAATTATCTTTTGGAATCGCATCCTCTTCAATTCCAACAATCATTTTCTTGTATTTATCAACACCAGTTTTAACATCACCATCAAATATTTTATTCCCTGCTGAAATGATAATAGAACGATTACAATTTCGAATCACATCTGCCACATTATGGGTTACAAATAAAATGGTCTTTCCTTGTTCTTTAAACTGTTCAAACTTTTTAAAACATTTCAATTGGAAAGCCATATCTCCTACTGATAAAACCTCATCAACAATTAAAATATCGGGGTCTACGTTAATCGCACACGCAAAGGCTAAACGAGCAAACATACCAGAAGAATAGGTCTTTACTGGCTGACTTAAATGTTCTCCAATATCAGCAAAATCAATAATCTCTTGTTCTTTTGCTTTTACCTCTTCTGGTGTCAATCCCATAATTTGCCCATGTTGATAAATATTTTCATAACCAGTTAATTCTGGATTAAAGGCTGTTCCCAACTCTAACAAAGAACTAATCTTTCCTTTTATTTTAATCGAACCTGATGTTGGATTTACAACTCCTGTTATCATTTTTAAAAGAGTCGATTTTCCTGCACCATTTCTACCTAAAATTCCTAGTATTTCTCCTTTTTTCAATGTTAAATTAAAACCTTCCATTGCTGTAAAAGTATCATGTTTTTCATAGTTTGGCAATATAATTTCCAATAAACGGTCCTTTTTACTAGGATACATTTTGTATTTTTTACATAAATCTTTTATTTCAATAACAACTTCTTCCATTCTCGCTATCACTCCTTTTCTGCCTTATAGAACATCTGCAAAGTCTTTTTTGGTTTTCTTAAAGATATGATTTCCCCATACAAATAGGATTAGCGTAATCACCCAGAATATAAGGGTATATAGCCCATATCCTTTTGTCATCATTCTTTCTCCTATAAAAGCTTCTCTTGCACATCCTACCAAATACGTAAACGGAATACATTGCAATAGTTTTTGTATGGTTGGGTGATTTGCCACCATTCCCAAATTCCAAACAATTGGTGTAAACCAGAAGAAAATTTGCATGATGATATTTAATAGTTGCGAAAAATCAGGTATCACAGTAGTAATAGCAGAGGTGAATCTGGTAAAAGCTATAATAAAACAATAAGCTGCAAAAAGTGCATATAGCAATACTAAAAAGTTTGGTACATAACCATAACATGAACTCACAATAATAGATATGGCAAATAAGAATAAAGACACAAAGGCAGATGATATAACAGATATGACTGGTATGGTATCAACTGGAAATACTACCTTTTTGACAAGATAACTATAAGCTCTTATGGAATTGCTAGCATTGATAATGGTATCATTTACTGTCATCCACATAGACATCGCTGGTAAAAACCACGAAACATAAGGATATTCTCCTGAACTCCCTACTCTTAAAATATATTGGAAAACAATAACATACGTAATCATAAATACAAATGGTTGCATAAATCCCCATATAGCACCTAAACTAGTATTAGCAAAACGATTTTTAAAATCATTTTTTCCAATTCCCCATATTACTTTTCTATTTTTTATCACGGTTTTTATAAAATCCATTGTTTGCCTCCATCATCTTTTTTTCATAAGTTTTAATATACGATATCTAAGCTGAAATATCCCTTTTGCCATCCAGGGCAAGTTCATAATGATAAAATTTTCAATATAATACAAAAAGGTTTCTGTTTGATACAATTGATAAAAAATGCCCCAACCTTTAAAATTGAAATTCTTTTTCTTTTCTAGCATGCTAAAATATTCATAGGCTTTTTGATTGAATTGTTGTAATTCTTTTGGAAATTTTTCTTGTTGCTCTACATACGTTCCAAAAACCCCTAATTTTACTTGAATAAACAATTCTCTTACTTGTTCTAATTTTTTAAATTGATGAGAAATTTTTTTGGTTCCTACTTCATTGTCTTCATGTTGCCTATATTTAATATATTTTTCTGGCAAATAAGCTAATTTCCCTTCTAGACTTATGATTAAACCAATCCAATGGTCATGTAAAACATATTTGGAATTGGTTGGTAATGGTAAAATCTTATCCATCCATTTTTTTCTTGCTAGAATGGTACATCCTGTTACACAATTATACAGATAGTTTATTTTATCTGTGTTAATGTATTTGTGTATTTTTCTACTTAATTTCATAAAGTCATTAAAAGAAGAATATATGGTTTGTAACTCACTATCTACTACTTCTAAATCCGTAAAAACTAAGTCTGCTTTTTCTTTTTCAAGTTTTTCATAGGTCTTTTCTATTTTTTCTGGCATCCACACATCATCTTGGTCAGATAACATATAGATGTCGTTTTCTACTTTTTTTAATAAAAACTCAAAATTTTTAATACAACCTAAGTTTTCCTTTTGATAATATACGATTACTCTTTTATCTTTTTCTTCGTATTGTTTTAAGATTTCTCTTGTCCTATCTTGTGAACCGTCATCTGATATGATTAATCGTATGTTTTGATACGTTTGGTTTAAAATACTATCTATTTGCTCTTTTAAATACTTTTCTCCATTGTATGTGGCAAGTAAAATATCAATTTGCTCCTTCATAGATTCACCTACATTTTTCAACAAGTTTTTGTTCTTGTTTATTCTATCCTCAAATTGCCTTTTTGTCAATTGTTTTGGCTATATTAAATCAATTAATAAATACCAAGTATCCCAAAATCGGTAAATGAAAAATCATCCATTCTTTCATCATCTTTTTGGCTAAATTTTTCCCAGCCAAAAATCTAAAATATTGGAAAATATGTATATTGACATATTTTGATTTTTCTAAACTTTTGTAATATTTTATTAGCTTTTTTAAAAATGCTTTATTTTCTTGATTCGTTGCATAGACTAGGCACATTTTTGCTCCCTCTAAATAAGCTTTATCAATTACCTTCTCTTTTCTATATTTCAAATAAGATAGATAACTTGTCCCATTTTCTTTTTTCCATTGGCTCAAATTTTGTGCTAAACTCCTTCCTCCAAAAACATTGTTAGTATGAAGACGATAACCAAATAATGGTTCTTCGATATAGGCAATTCCTTTTCCTTCATTAGCAATAAAAGCAGCTAACCAATCATGTGCTATTACCTCATCTCTGAATGGTATCATTTTATCTTTTACATTATCTGTTATAATTTGTGAACAACCAATTCCAACACATCTGGAAATGGCTAATTTATCTTTTCCTTGCACAAGGGGTACATTTTTATATTGAAAATAATTGGTTTGTATCGTTTCCCCCTTCTCATTTATCTGATGGGCATTACAATATACTAAGTCTACCCCTTCTTTTTTTATTTTTTGCAAACTTTTTTCTATTTTTTGTGGATACCAAACATCATCATGGTCAGCAAACATGATGTATTTCGCATTTGCTTGTTTTAGTAAAAATTCAAAATTTTGGTTATAACCTAGATTTTTTTCTTGTTGATATAGCGTAATTCGTTTATCTTTTTTTTGATATTCTTCTAAGATTGTTTTTACATCTTTTTTGGTAGAGGCATCATCACTAATCAATAGTCTAAAATTTTTATGGGTTTGGTTTAATATGCTTTCTATTTGTTGTTTTAAATATTCTGTTTCCGTATTATAGGTAGTTAATAAAATATCTACTTCTTGCATTTTTTCCTCCTTCTACCTTTTCTATTCCTGAATTTTATCATTTATTTTGTG
>CAOJZE010000103.1 GCA_948466095.1 uncultured Clostridium sp. | reverse complement strand
CAGACTGTAAGTTTGTTGGTCCCCACGAATTGTTACTGCATAAAAAATAGAATAAACTTTTAAATAAAAACATAATTTAGTTTAAGTCGTCCCCATTCACTCTCGGAACCAGTGCGGACGTTTTCTATTTGCAAAATCTGTGTCTACCAATTGTTACTGTCATTGGTCTTGACCATATCCATTTATTCGTAGCCGTAGCAGGATTAAAATAATAAATTGCTCCATAACTAGGATCCCAACCATTTAGAGCATCCTGAGCTGCTTTCTTCGCATCTGAGTTTGGTGATAAATTAATTTGTCCATCTCTAACAGCATCAAATGCTCCTGATGCATAAATGACTCCTGATATACTATTAGGAAAGGAACTACTTTTGACTCGGTTCATAACCACTGCTCCTACTGCTACTTGTCCTGTATACGGTTCCCCTCTTGCTTCTCCATAGATAAGTCTTGCTAACAAATTGACATTACTTGAATTACTCGAACTTGAACCAGAAGATGAACTAGAACCATAAATACCCATTGCTTTCAAGGTCGCAGGTCCTGCAATTCCATCTACTGTTAATCCATTTTTTCTTTGAAAGTATTTAACAGCATTTAGCGTTTGTGTTCCATAAATGCCATCTACATTCCCATTGTAATAACCCCATCTTTTTAATTTTGTTTGTATTTGGGTTACTTCATTTCCTCTTGAGCCATATTTTGATAAAGCTTCTACAGAATTATTTTGAAAAACTATGATACTCACAGTAATAAAAATTGCTGAAAATGCAATGATACCTATGATTATTCTATTCTTATTATTTTTCAACATAAAATCACCTTAATTATAAAATTTTCTTTTTACTATTTTTATCATTAAAGTAATTTATTATACATTTTTGGAAATTTATTTTCGAATTAAAATTTTATATTTTTCTAAATGATTGAAATAATTAAAGCTTAATATTTACTATAGATAACAAAAAAAATCAAGAAAAATCGCTCGACAAATATCGACGTTTCTTGATTTTATCCCAGTCTTCTTTTCTATACCTAGAAAGTTCAGAAAACTATTATATCATAGAACAATACTGACAAAGTATAGCTTCTAATCCGATTTGCAAATCAATCAACCCATTTTTATATTGATAATCCAAATCTCTCAAACTTTGCAGAATATTCTTTAATTCTAGTTCCCCAAAATACTTTGCTTGTGTTTTATATTTATTCACTAAAAAAGTCTGATTTGGTTTTAAATTTAAACTGCTTATGATGTCTTTATTATATTTTATAGCAAGTTTTACAAAATATAATTTTTTAAAATGGTTATATAAAGTAATTAAAATTTTTTGTACAGGTTCTTTGGCATAAATCAAATTTTTTAAAACTTCCAATGCCTTTTTTATATCTCTTTTTCCCAAAGAATCAGTTAAATCAAAAATAACGCTTTCCAGCTTTTTAATACATAATTTATCAATGTCTTCCTTTTGTATTTTTCCTCCCTCTCCTGCATACTCAATCAATTTTCGGATTTCATTGATTAAATCTTGCATATTAGTACCACAACTTTCAATAAAATACCTTAAAGTGCTATCTTCAATTGCCACTTTGTATCCTTGACAAATTGCCTTCATTCTTTTTTCAATTTGTATTGGTTTTTGATATTCAAACTTACATATAATCCCTAACTCATCTATGGTTTTATATAATTCTTGTTTCGTATCTGCCTCTTCTTCAACAAATACTAGAACTACACTAGACTGAATTACCTCTATATTTTCTTTTAAATAATTGCTTACTTTTTCTTTCCATTTAGCTAATTCTACGTTTTTTCTTTTGCCTTCTTTTTTTAGTAACCCCGTGTTTCTTGCAACAATTAGCTTTTTCTCATAACCAAAACTTGGGGTTTCAATATCTGCTATCAGTTCACTATAATTGGTTTCATCGATTGTAATGTAATTAATTCCTTTGATACAATCTCCAAATAAAGTTTTGATTTTTTTGAAAGAAGATTCTAACAAAAATAGTTCTTCCCCATATAAAAGATACAAACTTTGCAGTTTTCCATTTTTTAGCTCTTTTTCTAAATTTTCAATTGATAACATCCTTTTACTCCTAGCTTATAATTCAATTTTATCCCCATCATCTGGAATCATTACATTTTCTATCTTTTGTTTTCGGGCTTGTTCTCTTGTATAGTCTTGCATGTGAGTGGTAGCAAATTTTTTATGGGGATACGTTTTTGCAATGTTTAAAATGTCCTCTAATCCCATATGAGATTTTTTAGACTCCATCCAAGCCATATCTAAAACGGAAAAATCACTTTGTTTTATGATGGTATCAATTGCTCCACAATAGCAACTGTCACCAGAAAATCCTATTTTTTTGTTATCCTTTTCTACGATAAATCCATAGGCTGGTTTTAATTTTCCATGTTGTACTTCATAAGAGGTAATATAAGTTTCGTTTCCTATGTCTACATGCTCCATCTTTTCAAATTCTATGAAATCAACTTTAGCAATTTCTTGCACCGTTTCATAGTCTCCAGGAAATAGAATATCAAACAATTCTCTGACTGTCTTTTTTAATCCTTTTGGTCCATAGATATGAATTGGTGCTTCTATCTTATAAAAGAATCTATCTAACATTAGATATGGTATGTCACCAAAATGGTCTCCATGTAAATGCGTAATCAAGCAATTTTCAATGTCTTGTATTGGATGGCCTGTTTGTTTTAATTTTTTAATAATTCCATTTCCCATATCAATTAGTAATTTATTGTCTATGAGCGTACTGGCACTTGATTGAGTGGCTCCAATCGAACCTGTTCCTATAAATTCAATTTTCATTTTTCTTTCTCATTTCTTCCTTTTGCCCTATCTTATCATTTCTTTGTTGTTTTTTCAAGGAATTTTTTATTTATCTTTTATTGAAGTATCTGTTAAGTAATCCGTGGCAAAATTTTTATCCATAAATTTGGTGTATATTTTTGGATTGAATTTTCTCTTTTAAATTTAATATATTGTAACATTAAATTTGTTCTAAGGGAATATTCCGTGATAAAAAAATTTATTACTGCTTCGTAAGTAACTCAAAGAAGCTGTAATAGCAGCAAATTTACTCCCCTTCATTTCCCTTGGTAAATTTGCCTAATTTTTTTATCTCAGTTTATCTATATGTTAATTCACTTATTGCTTTATTTTCTAATATTTTCTTTAAGTTAACATATCCTTCCAAATTTCCTTGCTTAAATGTATATATTTTCTTTGTTTTTACTTTATTTTTCTTTGATTTTTTAATGTCTTCTTCTATTTCATTTATATATTTTTCTGCGTATTCTATATAACTTTCTGGTAATATCTGGTTATTTAAATTCCCTATTATGTCTCTACAACTCTCACTACATATAATGTAATTACTTTAGCTATATTTTCTGAACCATTTTTGCTCCAACTCATTCTTTTCTTCTTCATTCTTCTTGTTATCCTACAATAATTATTACTCTCTTGACATCCCATATTCCTATATTTTAAACCTGTTTTTTTACTGTATGCTTTTAGTTTTTGTTTTACTCCATCATAGTCTTTATATCGTTTCATAGTTTCTTTTCTTTTATATTTTTTACTATTAAGTCTATTATCCCTCCAGAAACTTGTCCAATTTCTTTTATATGAAGCAATTCATCTGTTAAATAGACACATTTGTTAGTTCCATCAGCTTGTTTTTCTACATATTTTTTCCTTTTATACTCTACTAGACCTGTTTTAGCTTTTATTGTAGTAGTTTCTTTTCCTTATGCCTATATTTAGTAGTATCTCTACTATCCATTATTTGTTTATCATATTTTGCCACGAAAAATTTAACTCATATGGGGATGTAGGACATCCCCATATCCACAAAATCAGCTTTTATTTTATTAATCTTTAATCCCAAATATAAATTTAACAAATCCCCTTAAAAATTTAGGAACTTTTTTTACAACTACTGTCATATGTATACCTCCTTTTTTACTTAACATGCTAGCCACATAAAACCAACACAAATTACAGCAACTCCAATGATAAATAGCCAACCTGTTATCGGAAGTAATAATACTAATAAAATTCCTAATCCTAAACCAATGAAACAAATAGCTAATGTTTTCCTAAATAATCTTACCATATGATTATTACCTCCCTTGTTTTTGTATATTATATTATTTTTTCTCTTTATTTGTTCCTTTTTATGTAGAATTAGAAAATATCTCCCCACTGGTCTCGGGAGTAAATGGGGATGATTACCAAGAGGGACAGACTTTTTTGGCAATTTCGTTTTAACTTTAATTAAAATTTTAATCATAAAAAATAAAATACATGACGCGCAGTTTGGGAGGACTCTAATTTGTACAGACCAGATAGATTAATTTCACAATTTATGAGTAATAAAAAATTATTTTGTATGATTCGTCCGACCAGTAGGGATATTGACGAATTTCCCTTTATCTTGTAAAATACATACAGGAGATGATACCATGAAAAAACAAGATGCCATTGCTTTCATTAAGCAATTAAAAGAAAGATACCCGGATGCCACTTGTAGTCTAGATTTCAAAACGCCCTTCGAATTAGTCGTTGCTGTCATGCTTTCTGCCCAATGTACCGATGAAAGAGTCAACCTAACAACACCTGCTCTCTTTTCACGTTGTCAAAGCATTCAAGATTTTGCGGACATTGACATTCATGAATTAGAACAACTCATCCATCCCTGTGGATTTTATAAAAACAAAGCAAAAAACATCAAATTATGTGCCAAACAAGTTCTAGAAAATTTTGATGGTCAAGTTCCTCATACGATGGATGAATTAACCAGTTTAGCTGGTGTTGGAAGAAAAAGTGCTAACGTTATTTTATTAGAAGTGTTTGGGATAGCAGAAGGAATTGCAGTCGATACACATGCGAAAAGAATAGCAAATTTAATTGGTTTATCTAAAGAAAAACAACCTGAAAAGGTAGAACAGGATTTATTAAAAATTTTCCCAAAAGAATATTTAAAAGATATCAATCATATTTTTGTATGGCATGGAAGAAATACTTGTGTCGCACGAAAGCCAAAATGTGATACTTGTGTTGTCAATCAACTTTGCAAATCTTATCAAGCTAAAAAATAATTGCAATTTATTGACAAAAAGGCAATAAAGATATATATTTTTTACATATCATATATAAAATTTTAAGGAGGAATTTACATGTTAAAAAACAAATTTAAAATAATTGCTATTTTAATGGTAATTATGGTAGCCGTTACTTTTCCTATTGTAAGAGCAGAAAATGAAACTACTGATAATACAGCAACCCCAACTGAAGCAACTCAACCAGTGGATTTGACCAACAACAATTCTGAACTTGATGCTACTGATACAAGTGATGAAAATTTTAAAAGGTCAGATGTTTATCTAACTGGCGATGATGTCACCATTGATTATATTATTGACGGAAATTTATTTGTCGTAGCAAATCACGTTACTATTAAATCACAAGTTGGCGGAGATGCTTTTATCTGTGCTAATACGGTTACTATTGAAGAAGATGGCTATATATTTAGTAACCTATTTACTTTCTCTAAAAATGTTACTATAACAGGGGCTGTTTATGATTTATATGTAGCATCTGAAAATACTACCATTAACGGAGATGTGTATAGAGATATTCGAGTAGGCTCTAATACCGTTAATCTTTTTGGTACCATTGGAAGAAATGCTTATGTAGGTTGTGAAAACCTTAATTTTTCACATGATACTGATACGCAAGGTGTTATTAATGGTAATCTAACCTATTCAGCAAAGCAAGATGTTTCTATTCCAGAAGGAGTCGTTGCAGGAGAAACTACCTTTGAAAAAGAAATGTCTTTTGATAATAATACTTTTCAAAAGCAAATTATGTCTTTAGGAACTTTCCTTGTTACTGTCATCGTTATTTGGCTATTATGCTTATGGCGTACTCCTAAATTCTTGGAAAATACCGTTTCTTTATTAACAACCAAGAAAATCTTACCTGTTATTGGATTTGGAATTTTGATACCAATTGCTAGTATCATAGTGGCTATTCTATTATTTATGTTAGGATTAACTTCTAAGCTAGCCTTATTACTACTTGTAACATTAGCTATTTTAATGATAATTAGTAGTTCCATCTTTATCATCGCGATAAACAATATCGTTTGTCAAAGATTAAAGATTGAAAAAAGAAATGTTATGTTTGGTATATTGGTGCTATCTAGTCTTATCTTATGGGCGATTAACCTAATTCCTTTTGTTGGTTCTCTTGTTGGATTTGTAGCCAATGTCTTAGGATTAGGAATGATAGTTTCTAATATTGTTTTGAAAGAAAAAGAGGCAAAATAACTATTTTATAAGACAAAAAAATGATAAATTTAAAAATTTATCATTTTTTTGTTGCTTTTAATTCATCTATAATCACTTTAAAATCTTTTGCCATAACAATAGCTGTTCCTGCTACCAAAACATTAGCACCTGCGTTTTTCACATCTGGAGCCGTCTTTAAATTAATGCCTCCATCTGCTTGTATATCTAATTCCAAATTTTGTTCTTCTACATACTTTTTCAAAGTGGCTATCTTAGTTAATGTATCTGGCAATAAACTTTGTCCTCCCTTTCCAGGCTCCACTGTCATAACTAGACACATATGGATATATGGTAAGAACTCATATACTTCTTCGATTGCTGTATTTGGTTTCACCGATATTCCCACTTTACCATTATTTTCTTTTATATAGCGAATCATTTCAAAGACCTCTT